>CABQZS010000038.1 GCA_902468695.1 uncultured Collinsella sp. | reverse complement strand
CTGGCAGCAACGTTTGCCCTGGCGTGCACGCCGCTTGCCGTTGGCTTTGCGCTGTCGAGCCTGGGCGCGCGCGAGGAGCTGCTCAACGGCGTGGGCAACCTGCTTGGCATGCTCATGACGTTTTTGGGCGGCGCCTGGATGCCGCTGTCGCTCATGGGCTCGGCCGTGCAGACCGTGGCGCACTTTGTGCCGACGTATTGGGTGAACGACGCGATCAGCAAGGCGCTTGCCTCGGACCTGACGTCTGCCGTGCTGGGCGACATCGCCTGCGACCTGGGTGTCACCGTGCTCTTCGCCGTTGCCATCGCCGCCGTAGGCCTGGCTCTCGCACGCGCCAAATCCCGCGCCTAGTCACCTAGTCATCGTACTCATTGGGGACAGACTTAAACGACTAGTCATTGGGGACAGTCTTTGCCGAACCGCCGGCTTGCCAGCCGGGTTACCAAGGACTGTCCCCAACTGCCGGCAGAAAAGGAGCGTCCCCAGCTGCCGGGTGGCGAAAGAGTGTCCCCAACGGCTAGTCGTTTAAGAACGTCCCCAATGACTAGTCTGAAATAAATTCCAGGCCTCGCTCCAAAAATAGTTCGCCAAGGTTTACTATTACGTTCATAAAGTAGTACGAGGCTAACAATGGGGGATACCATGGCAACGCAGGAAGCCTACGTCCAGGTTAAGGATCTCAAAAAGCATTACGGCGACGGAGATGCACGCCTGACGGTGCTCGACGGCATCGGCACGTCCATCAACCGCGGCGAGATCTGCGTCATGCTGGGGCCCTCGGGCTCGGGCAAGTCGACGTTTCTTAACCTGATCGGCGGCCTAGAGGATGCCGATGCCGGCTCTATTCTGGTGGACGGCTGCGACCTCACCACGCTCAACGCCGGCGACCTTGGCGAGTATCGCCGCCGTGAGTTGGGCTTTGTCTTCCAGTTCTACAACCTGGTGCCCGATCTCACCATCAAGGAGAACATCGAGGTCACGGCGCACCTGTCCAAAAAGCCGCTCAACATCGACGACCTGCTGCGCTCGCTGGGCCTCTACGAGCACCGCAACAAGTTCCCGCGCCAGGTCTCGGGCGGCCAACAGCAGCGCTGCGCCATCGGCCGTGCGCTCGTCAAAAATCCGGGCCTGCTGCTGTGCGACGAGCCCACGGGCGCGCTTGACTACAAGACGTCCAAGGAAATCCTGCAGCTCATGGAGGATGTCAACCGCACCTACGGCTGCACCATCATCATTGTCACCCACAATGCCGCCATCGCGCGCATGGCCAATCGCGTGCTGCGCCTACGCGACGGGCACATCGTCGAGGATGAGCTCAACGAGTCGCCCGTTGCGGCCGCCGAGCTCGATTGGTAGGCGGCGCCATGACACCTCTCGCAAAACGTCTCCCGCGCGAGCTGCGCCGTAATATCGGCAAGTACCTGGGCATCTTTTTGCTTATGTGCGGAAGCATCGCTCTCACCTCGGGCTTTTTGCTCGCAGCGCATTCCATCGGCTGCCTTATCGACGACATGCGCGATGCGTACACGATTGAGGACGGCCGCGTGACCACCTCCTTCGAGGCTGCCGACGATCAACTCAAGGCCGCCGAGGATGCAGCCGGCGACGTCGGCGGCGTCACGCTCTACAAGAATTTCTCCATCGACGCCATCATCAAAAAGACCGCCGGCGACGACGGCACCAAGCGCACGCTGCGCACCTATGCGCACCGCGCTAAGGTGGACATTGCGTCCTACTGTGAGGGCAAGGAGCCCAAGACGGACGATGAGGTAGCCATCGACCGTGTCTTCGCCACCAACAACGACCTCGCCGTGGGCGATAAGGTTGAGCTTGAGGGCCGCACCTACATCATCTGCGGCATCATGACCCAGCCCGATAGTCAGGCACTGTTCCTCAACAATTCGGACTTTACGGTGAACACCATCACGTACGGCGTGGCCGAGGTCACCGACGCCGGCTTTGCCGCGCTCGAAGATGCCGGCGGCGCACCCGCCTACACCTACTCCTTCACCTTTACCGATCGCGACCTCCCCACCGCGGACCGCATCGATGCCGAGCAGGATATGGTCGAGGCGCTGACCGATGCCGACGCGCGCGTGGACGACCTGACCGATGCCGACTCCAATCAGGGTATTGGCTATGCGCGCGATGACGTGGACGGCGACTCTATGATGTGGATGACGCTGCTCGACATCATCATCGTGATCATGGCGTTCGTCTTTGTGGTCCTTACCGACGCCACCATCGAGGAGGAGAGCGCCATCATCGGCACGCTGCTCGCCAGCGGCTATCGTCGACGCGAGATCGTGCTGCACTACCTTGCGCTTCCCGCTATCGTGGGCGTGGTCGCGGCGCTTTTGGGCACTGCGCTCGGCGTTGTGTTCTTTACCGAGCCCATGTGCAGCCTCTATTACGGTTCGTATAGCCTGCCGCCCTTCCAGGTGTACTGGAGCTGGGAGATCTTTGTGAAGTGCGCCGTGGTTCCCGCCGCCGTGCTCATCCTCATCACGCTGGTGGGCCTGCTTCGCAAAATGGGCAAGACGCCGTTGCAGTTCCTTCGTCACGAGGCGAGCGGCAAATCGGGCACCAAGCGCGGCTTGCAGCTGCCGGAGCGCATGGGTTTTGTTTCCCGCTTCCGCCTGCGTATCTTCCTGCGCAACCTGGGCAACTTCGCCACGCTCTTCGTGGGCATTGCGTTTGCCTCGCTGCTGCTGCTCTTTGGCCTGGCGATTCTGCCCACGATGACGCACTACGCCGACAACCTCGAGACAAGCCTGGTCGCCGAGCACCAGTACACGCTCAAGGCGCCGCTGGAGCTCGAGGGTACTGCCGAGGAGCGCGAGCAGTGGTCGGCACTCGAGCGCTTGCAGTCGGTTGACGGCGCACTCCTCACCGCCGCCCAAGATGCCGATGACGATCTCGACGACGCGGCCGATGCGGCGCAGGCGGCAGCCGATGCCGCGACCGCATCTCCGTCTGCCGAGAGCCTGACTGCGGCGCAGGGTGCGCTTGCAAACGTCCAGGACAAGAAGGATGCGCTCTATGCGCGCCTCGATGACCTTGCCGATGCCCTCGGCTGCGACCGCGACGAGGCTATCGACCTGATCGACAAGGCCTCTAAGATCGACACTGACAACGACGATATCCACCCGGTCAATACGACCGATAACGGCGCGGGCGCAATCGCAAAGGCCGAGAAATATGCCGTTTACCAGCTGCAATACGACCGCGGCGATGGTAATGGCGAGGAGACGATTTCCGTCTACGGCATCTCGCCCGATTCGCGCTATTGGAAAGACCTCAACGTCGGCGACGGCCGCGTCGTCTTTGGCGGCGGTCTGCTCGATAAGTTTGGCTGGAGCGAGGGTCAGAAGGTCACGCTCCACGACAAGTATGAGGGCGAGAATTATTCCCTTGAGTACGCGGGCAAGGACTACGTTTGGGGCTCCAAGTCGGACATGAATATCTATATGAGTATCGATGACTTTAACGAGCTGTTCGACAACGATGCCGCCTACTTTAACGGCTATGTGAGCGACGAGAAGCTCGACCTCGACGCGCGCTACTTTGCCGGCGACACCACGCCCGATGACATGCGCGCCGTGGGCGACCAGTTCATCGGCATGATGAGCAAAATGATCGGCATGATGGTTGGGCTTGCAGTGTTCATCTTCTTGCTGTTTATGTACCTGCTGACCAAGGCTGTGATCGACCACAGCGCCCGTTCGATCAGCTACATGAAAGTCTTTGGCTATCGCGATAGCGAGATTTCGCATCTGTACATCCGCTCGATTACGCTGTGCGTGGTGGCGTCGCTCGTGCTGAGCCTGCCGGTCATTATTGGCTCGCTCACGGCCATCTTCCGCTCGATGCTGCTCGCCTACAACGGCAATATCGAGATCTACGTGCCCGCTTGGTCCATGGCTGCATGCGTCGGCATTGGCTTTGCGACCTACCTGGTCGTGGCGCTGCTACACACGCGCTCCATCAAGCGCGTGAGCCTCTCCGAGGCGCTGAAGGTCCAGGAATAGAGAACCGCCCGCACGCGGGGGCACGAACCGAAGGAAGGGTGCCCCCGCGTTATTTGCCCGCCAGGCCCGACGTGGGCAAACGCGCGCAACGTCAGACTTCCCCGAACAGAAGGAGACCCATGGCAAGATCGGCAGAGGAGCTCAAGCAGCTCTCCATCAAGGAGTTCACCGAGGCGGCAAAGGTCTACGAATCCGGCCATGCCGGCATTTACGAGATGTGCAAGGACGACTATCCGCAAATGCTCGAGGAGCTTGAGCTCGAACCGTTCGAGGACGCGCTCGACGTGGGCTGTGGAACCGGAGCCGTCCTAGAACTGCTCCACGCCCGGTACCCCAGCAAGCACTTGACTGGACTTGACCTCACACCTGGGATGATCGACGTCGCCCGGGCAAAGCAGCTCGATAACGTCAGCTTTGTCGTCGGAGACGCGGAGGCACTGCCCTTCGAGCCCCGGAGCTTCGACGCCGTGCTCTGCTCCAACAGCTTCCACCACTACCCGCATCCGGAGAGGTTTTTCGCCGAGGTGGCACGCGTCCTTCGGCCCGGCGGGCGACTGGTCCTTCGCGACTACACCTCGAACGATGTCGCGGTCTGGCTCATGAACAACATCGAGCTACCGCTGGCACGCCTCTTGGGCCATGGCGACGTGCGCATCCTCAAGCTGTCCGAGCTACGCGCGCTCGTCGAGGAATCCGGGCTCACCCCGCTCAAGCTCGAGGCACAGAAGGGATTCCGCGCGCATCTGGTCGCGCGAAAGGGCTAGCGGTCCACGCCAGGACGCTCCGTCACGCCAGGGCACGCCATCAAACCAGATTGTGGCCACGCCAGAACGCGCCACCAAACCAAGGCGCGCCGCCACAAACGTGACGGCGCGTCCCACTTACCAGATGCCGATGATTCGCCGGTCTACCGGTCGGGTTGGCAAGGACTGTCCCTATATGCCGGCCTTCGGGGACGTTCCTTTCCTGCCGGCACTTGGGGACTGTCCCCAACTGCCGGGTGGCGAAAGAGTGTCCCTTGCGACTACTCATTTAAGAACGTCCCCAATGACTAGGTGCCGTACTTGACTTTAACTCCGCTTTAACTGGTACCATCCTCTATGTCTGTAACGCCATATAGACCGAGGGGATAGATTTATGACCGCAACTGCACCCGCAGCACCCGCTAAGGTGTACTTCACCAACCTGCGCACGCATGCTCGCGAGAGCCAGCTCGACAAGCTCAAGCGCCTCATCCGTCACGCCGGTATCGAGCAGATCGACTTTGAGAACAAGTTCGTCGCCATCAAGATTCACTTTGGCGAGCTGGGCAACCTGAGCTTTTTGCGCCCCAACTACGCCCGCGCCGTCGCGGATGTCGTGAAGGAGCTGGGCGGCAAGCCCTTCCTCACCGACTGCAATACGCTCTATGTGGGTAGCCGCAAAAACGCGCTCGAGCACATCGACACCGCCTACCAGAACGGCTTTACCCCGTATGCCACGGGTTGCCAGATCATCATCGCCGACGGCCTCAAGGGCACCGACGAGGCGCTCGTCCCGGTCGAGGGCGGCGAGTACGTGCACGAGGCCAAGATCGGTCAGGCGCTCATGGATGCCGATATCGTGATCAGCCTCACCCACTTTAAGGGTCATGAGCAGGCCGGCTTTGGCGGCGCCATGAAGAACCTGGGTATGGGAGGCGGCAGCCGTGCCGGCAAGATGGAGCAGCATGCCGCCGGCAAGCCGAACGTCGCGACCGAGCACTGCGTTGGCTGCCATGCCTGCGAAAAGATCTGCGCGCACGACGCTGTCTCGTTCAACGACACCCGCGAGCGCGAGCTTGCCAGCGGCGCTACTCGCACGGTGCACGTGGCCACCATCGACCACGATCGCTGCGTGGGCTGCGGCCGCTGCATTGCGGCATGCAACCAGGACTGCATCAAGCCCGGCTATGACGCCGCGGCCGACGTGCTCAACTGCAAGATCGCCGAGTACACCAAGGCCGTCGTCGACGGCCGCCCGAGCTTCCATATCTCGCTTGCCATGGATATCAGCCCCAACTGCGATTGCCATCCCGAAAACGACACGCCTATCGTCAACGACATCGGCATGTTCGCGAGCTTCGACCCGGTCGCCATCGACCAGGCCTGCGCCGATGCCGTCATGGCATCCGAGCCGCTGCCCAACACCGAGCTTACCGACAGCGCCGCCAAGATGGAGCATAACCACGAGCATCTGGAGGGCGAGCAGGCCAAGGACCCCTTCTGCATCACGCATCCCGACACCGACTGGCGCGCGTGCATCGCGCACGCCGAGAAGATCGGTCTGGGCACGAGCAAGTACGAGCTTATCGAGGTCAAGTAACACCTGTCTATTGGACATATCAAGCGCTTTTGTAGCGCAACGTTAGCAAAAGCCGCCCGTGAGCACAGTGCCCACGGGCGGCTTTTTGGAAGTGCTAGGGGGTCAGATAGACCAGTAAACCGTACTATTTCCTAAATATACTCGTCGAGGAAGTCGTCGACCGTGTTCCAGTAGAGCTCGGGGTCAACTTGCGCGCTCTTGGCGTGGGTGGCGCCGTGGATAGTGAGCTTCTGTTTAACCTTGCTGGCGCACGCGTCGTAGTTTTGATCGAGCATGCTGTACGGCACAAAGGTGTCCCGGTCGCCGTGGATAAACAGCATGGGAACCGTCGCATGTTTGAGTTGCTCCACACTGCTCGCCTTATGAAAGTCGTAGCCCGCGCGCACGTTGCACACCAAGTTTGCTACATCGAGCAAGGGAAAGCTGGGCAGGCCGAACACATCCTTGAGCTGCAGAGAAAACTCGTCCCAAACACTCGTATAACCGCAGTCCTCGATAATGCATTTCACGTTTGCGGGCAGAGATTCCCCCGCGACGTTCATGGCGGTTGCCGCACCCATCGACTCGCCAAAGACCAGGATGCGCGCCTTGGGGTCGGCGGCAACGATCCGCCCAATCCATGCGACGATGTCGAGGCGCTCGGGCCAGCCCATGCCGATATAGTCGCCGCCGGAGCGCTCGTGAGCGCGGGCGGCAGGCGCGAGCACGTTCATGCCGCGGTCGTGGAAGCGCTTGGCGTATCGGGCCATACCGATGGGCTCGTTGGTATATCCATGCAGGCAGACGGCGTAGTCGTGCGTGCTCTCCGAGGCGGCAAAATACCAAGCGGCGAGCTCGGTTCCGTCATCTGCGGTAAGGCTGCTGCTCTCGCGGTTCTCCTTAAACCACGCCCGCGCCTCGGTGTCCTCGGCATCCGGCTGCTCACCTTCTTTGTCGTCCATGCTATCCTGCATCATCTTCATGGTGTATGGCGCGCGGGGATTCAGCGCGAAGTCAAACAGAAAGTTGCCGGCAAACCCCAGCAGCGCGACAACGAGCACCAGCGCAACGACGCCGGCTATCTTGAGCTTTCGATGGGAACGTGCGTTTTGAGACATAAGAAGCTTTCCTATAAGATGTTAATACATCAACATTTAATGCAAGCGCATTATGGACGTTCGTCGTTGATGCGTCAACAGGCAAAGAATGGGTAAACAAAGGGTCACGTATGGTGCAAATTTCGCACGTACCTAGACGCTTTGATATAGTGTTGAGAACTCTTTACGTTGGAGGATGTAACCGGCATGTCCGATTCGAGCGACAGTTCTAAGCCGCGACCCAAGACCGCGGCCGTTCCACACTACACAGTGGGCGAGGAGATCATGAACTCCGTCACCCATGGTGTCGGCTGCCTGCTGGGTATCGCGGGCCTGGTGCTCCTGATTGTATTCGCCGCCCTGCGCGGCGGAGGCCCGGCCCACATGGCCGCGGCGATTGTCTATGGCGTCAGCATTATCCTCGAATACCTAGCCTCCACGCTCTACCACGCGATTCAGCCCGCGTGCGCCAAGCGCGTGTTTCGCATCATCGACCACAGCTGCATCTACCTGCTCATTGCGGGCAGCTATACGCCGTTTTGCCTTATCACGCTCGCAAACGACGGCGGCCCTGCGCTGTTCTTTGCCGTATGGGCCATCGCCATTATCGGCATCGCCCTCGAGTGCTTTATGCGCGAGCGTCAACCGCACTGGGTAAGCGGCCTGGTCTACCTGCTGATGGGCTGGCTCGTTGTCTTTAAGCTGCCCGAACTTGTGGCGCTGCTCAACCCCGTGGCGCTTGCCCTGCTCGCCGTCGGCGGCGTGTGCTACACCGCGGGCGTGCCGTTCTATATCGCCAAAAACGTGCGCTATCTTCACAGCGTGTTTCACCTGTGGGTACTCGCCGGCAGCATCTTCCAGTTCATGGCGGTGATCCTCTTCGTAATCTAGCGATCGCGCCTGCGCCCGCGGGCCCGTCCGGGCGCCCGCCGGGTGCAACTGCCCTATCCGCCATTAACGTTTTGACCTGACGTCCCGAATCTTGGAGGTTCGAGAAACTCCCGATGGACATAACCATCTCCCTTATCACCACCCTCGTTTTGACCCTCATCAACGGCTACTTCTCTATGTCCGAGATGGCGCTCACCACGGCCAAGCGCGCCGTGCTGGAGCACGAGGCCGAGGAAGGTGACAAACGCGCCGAGCGTGCCATTAAGCTAGCTGCCGACTCCGACCAGCTGCTCGCCACTATCCAGGTCGCCATCACGCTCGTGGGCTTCGCCTCGTCCGCCGTCGCCTCGACGAGTCTGTCCGACCCGCTCGCCACGTGGCTCATGAGCTTTGGCATCGCGCCGCTCTCCGCCATCGCGCGCGGCCTGGCGCCGGTCATCATCACCGTCGCGGTCGCCTTCGTATCCATCGTGATCGGCGAGCTCGTCCCCAAGCGCATCGGCCTGGCCAATGCCGAGGGCGTATCCAAGCAGGTCGTGGGACCGCTTTCTGTGTTCCAGAAGATCGCCCGTCCGCTCGTGTGGTTGACTGGCGCTTGCTCCGATGGCCTGGCCCGCATCCTGCGCATCAAGAGTGCCGACGACCGCCAGAACGTCTCGGAAGAAGAGATCAAGTACATGGTCTCGGAGCAGGACGACCTGCTCGACGAGGAAAAGCGCATGATCCACGAGATCTTCGACCTGGGCGACACCGTTGCCCGCGAGGTCATGGTGCCGCGCGTGGACACCACCATGTGCGAGGACGACGAGACGGTCGCTGACGTGTTGTCCACCATGCGCCAGACCGGCTTCAGCCGCATCCCCGTCTATCACGAGGACCCCGACAACGTCGCGGGCATCGCGCACATTAAGGACCTGATTCAGCCCGCGCTCGACGGCAAGGGCGACCAGCCCATCGCCGGTTTTTTGCGCGACGCCACCTTTGTGCCCGACACCAAGGACATCCTGCCGCTGCTATCTGAGATGCAGACCTCGCACGACCAGATCGTGGTGGTCGTGGACGAGTACGGCGGCACGGCCGGCATCATCACCATCGAGGACATCGTCGAGGAGATCGTCGGCGAGATCGAGGACGAGTTCGACCCCGACAACAAGTATCTCACGCGCCTTTCGCGCCGCGAGTGGCTCGTTGATGGGCGTTTTTCGTGCGATGACGCGATTGAGCTTGGTTGGCCGCTCGAGGAAAGCGATGATTATGAGACCATCGCCGGCTGGATTTTGGAGCTTTGCGACTCGGTGCCCGACATCGGAGAGGTGTTTGAGGTCGCGGGGTACAAGTTCAAGGTGCAGTCGATGCGTGGCCAGCGCATCTCGCTCATCCGCGTGATCGCTCCGGCCGAAATCGATAAGAAGGATTCCGAGTCTTCGGCAGAGAAGCCGGCGACGTCGGGTGCGGGTTCCGTGGATCCGCACGACGGCGACGAGTAGGACAAGGAAGAGTAGGGGAGAGTTATGGCAGGCCTGTTCAACATCCTTAAGGTCACCGTCAGCGAGGACAAGATCTGCGCGCATGTGCTGGTGAACCCCGGCATGCCGCTCATGACCTCGGAGGATATCGAGGCCACGGCGCGCGTGTATTACCTGGTGCCGGCGATTGCCAAGCACCTGTGCCTGGGTGATTCCGGTCGCGAGTTCCAGGACTGCATGGGCCAGACCGAGCTTTGCCATCTGCTGGAGCACGTGACGGTCGAGCTCATGAACGAGACCGGGCTTGCCGGCAGCATCTCGTGCGGCCGCACGCGCGTAAGCGAGCACGACGAGCGCGTTTTTGAGGTTGAGCTTTCGTGCCCCGACGACGCGCTGGCCATCGGTGCGCTGTCTTCGGCCACCTTTATGATGGACTGGGCGTACCTGCACGCCGACCAGCCTGCCCCCGACGTGGAGGGCACGGTCGCGGGCCTGCGCAACCTGGTGCTGGGCATGCGCGCCGAGGCCGAGG
>CABQZS010000037.1 GCA_902468695.1 uncultured Collinsella sp. | reverse complement strand
GGCACGGCAACCGGCTGCGCGGCACTCGCGCGCTCGAGCTCGACCGCGGTGCCATCGGGCTCCTCAACACGCACGCGCGTGAGGCCGCGGTCCTCCATCACATCGGCTATCTCGGCAAGTCTTTTGGAATCCATGCTCTAGCTCCTTGCATATCTACGCAGCGCGATGGCGGCATTGTGTCCGCCAAAGCCCAGATTGGTCGAAAGCGCCCAGGTAAGGTCGGCGCGAACCGCGCGATTGGGCGTGTAGTCAAGATCGCAGGCGGGATCGGGCGTGTGGTAGTTAATGGTCGGAGGCACCACGCCCTGCTCGAGCGCCATGGCACAGGCCATGACCTCGATGGCACCCGTGGCACCGATCATGTGGCCGGTCATCGACTTGGTCGACGAGACGTGCGCGGCGCGCGCCGCGTCCTCGCCGAGCGCTCGCTTGATGCCCGCCGTCTCGGACGAATCGTTGAGCTTGGTCGAGGTGCCGTGAGCGTTGATGTAGAGGCCCTCGGAAGGCTTAACGTCGCCCTCAGCCACCGCCAGCGATATCGCGCGGGCAATGCCGGCAGCCTCGGGATCGGGGCTCGTGATGTGATAGGCATCATCGGTGTTGCCGTAGCCCACGACCTCGGCATAAATGTGCGCACCGCGCGCCTGCGCATGCTCCATGCCCTCGAGAACCAGCACGCAGGCGCCCTCGCCCATCACAAAGCCGTCGCGGTCTGCATCGAACGGGCGGCAAGCCGTCGACGGGTCAGGATTAGTGGTGAGAGCACGGCAGGATGTAAAGCCCGCAACGGCATCGGGGATGATTGCGGCCTCGGCACCGCCGGCGAGAATCGCATCGGCATAGCCGTGCTTGATGGCGCGGAACGCCTCGCCCACGGCATGGGCCGAGGTCGCGCAGGCGGTCACCACGGGCAGGGTCGGGCCCTTTGCCTTGTGGCGGATTGCGATATTGCCCGAAGCCATATTGGGGATCATCATCGCGATCATATAGGGCGATGCGCGGCGGGGCCCACGGTCGGCAATCGTGTGGACGTTGTCGACGAGTGTCTGCATGCCGCCCACGCCCGAACCCACGTAGACGCCCAGGCGCTCGCGATCGATGGCGCCCTCGACATCAAAGCCCGCATCGTGCATGGCCTCGTCCGACGCTGCCAGGGCAAACTGAACGCAGGGGTCCAGGTGCTTGGCGTCACGCTTGCCAAAGTACTCGTTGCCGTCAAAACCCTTGACCTCGGCCGCCACCTTAACGGCAAACGCATCGGTATCGAAGTGCGTGATCGGGCCGATGCCGCACGTGCCGGCGCACATGGCCGCCCAGGTAGCAAGCGCCGTGTTACCGAGCGGCGATACGGCACCGATACCGGTGATTGCAACTCTCTGTTCCATCATGGTCTCCTCATCCAAGCCGCTTACCCGACTTGCTTTCTACATCGCCATTCCGCCGTCGACGCGTATGACTTCGCCCGTAATGTAAGCGGCCGCATCGCTCGCTAAAAAGCGCACCACACCGGCCACCTCCTCGGGCTGCGCCATACGCTTAAGGGGAATCTGCTCCTCGGTTGCCGCACGCACCTTCTCCGAGAGCTTTGCCGTCATATCTGTCTCGACAAACCCGGGGGCGACCGCGTTCACTCGTACGCCGCGGGGCGCAAGCTCGCGCGCTACCGCCTTGGTCAGGCCGATCACGCCCGCCTTGGAGGCAGCGTAGTTGGCCTGCCCGGCATTGCCCATCAGGCCCACAACCGAGCTCATGTTGATGACGCAACCGCCGCGCTGGCGCATAAAGGTTTTAGTGAGCGCGCGCGTCGTGTTAAACGTTCCTTTAAGATTGACATCGAGCACGCGATCGAAGGCATCGTCGCCCATGCGCATGAGCAGGCCATCGCGGGTGATGCCGGCGTTGTTGACGAGCGCCCAAATGGAGCCAAAGTCGTTGAGGACCGTCTCCATACATGCGTTGACGGCAGCGGAGTCGGCCACGTCACATTGATACGCGCGAGCTGTGGCGCCAACGGCCTCGCAGGCTTCGCACGTCTCGCGCGCTGCATCGACGCTACCGGCATAGACGACGGCGATATCAAAGCCGTCCTCCGCCAGGCCAACCGCACAAGCGCGGCCGATACCACGCGAGCCGCCCGTGATCAGTGCCACACGACGCGAATCGTTGCGCTCGAGCGCGCCGTTGTTCAAGTTGCCCATGTCATTCCTTTCGGGTTACAGCCCTGTGGGCTATGCGAGCTCGTCGGCAATAGCTGCGACCTGCTCGGCCGTTTCGCACGAATACACACGAACGTCGCTCAGCGTACGCTTGACCAAGCCGGACAGCGTTTTGCCGGGACCGACCTCAATAAACGTGTCGATGCCTTGATCCTGCAGAGCATGCAGCGTGTCGACCCAGCGCACGGCATGACTCAACTGGTTGGCCAGCACCTCCGATGCCGCCTGCGGGTCGACCGGATAGGGCGCCGCCGTCATATTTGCCATAACAGGAATGAGCAACGGGGACGGCGCGTGACCGGCTTGGATATACGTCGCCAGCCCCTCAGTCGCCTCGGCCATATAGGGGCTATGGAATGCACCCGACACCGCGACCTTCATGGCGCGACCGCCAGCCTCTTTTACCAGGACGTCGAGGGTCTGCAACGCATCGGGCGCTCCGGCCACAACCGTCTGCTGGGGACTGTTGTAGTTGACCGGCCAGCAGTCCTCGCCGGCCTGTTTTGCCAGGCCCTCGACTTGCGCCGCATCGAGCTTGATGACGGCGCGCATGCCGCCCGGATGGCGCTCGGCAGCCGCGGCCAT
>CABQZS010000036.1 GCA_902468695.1 uncultured Collinsella sp. | reverse complement strand
TTGGCGATGCGGGCGCTCGAGACCCAGGCACGATCGGCGAGTTCGCTCGGCGTGAGCGAGCCGCCGGCGCGCATGAGGGCGCGCATGACGGCCATCTCGCCACCCAGAGCCTGGTCGGCAAAGCGCGAAACGCGCTGATGCATGCTGCCAAACTCGGTAAGGAGCTGACGCCCAAGTTCACGGAAATCGGTATCTTCCACCGAAAACCCCTAACACTAGAAACTATTTTCGGTGGAAGATGATACCCCCATACGCGGGCCTCATACAGTGGGCAATATAAAGAGCGCATAAAGACTTAAAATCATTCATTTGCTGAAGCGTTTTAAAGAACTATCATGCACGCGGTTAGGCGAGGGGTTGTCACCACCATGACGTCTGGGACTCATATAATCGCCACGTGCAATGCTCCAACTTCCCGCAAGGAGACACCTTACATAAAGGGGGATGGAGTCATGGCATTTGACTTCACGGGCAAGACCGCGATCGTTACCGGTGGCACTCAGGGCATTGGCCTCGAGATTGCCAAGGGTATCGTTGCGGGCGGCGGACACGTCGCGCTCATCGCAAGGAACGCTGCTAAGGGCGAGGCCGCTGTGGCCGAGCTTGGCGAGGGCAACAAGTTCTACCAGCTCGATGTTGCCGATGCGCCCAAGGCGCGCGAGACCGTCGAGCAGATTTTCACCGATCTGCCGCAGACCAACATCCTGATTAACTGCGCTGGAGTCATCAGCACCAAGAAGTTCGACGAGATCGATGACACCGAGTGGCGTCGCACCATCGACATCAACCTCAACGGTACCTTTACTATGATGAACGCCGTTTACCCGCACTTTAAGGCGGCGCATGCCGGCACTATCGTCAACGTGAGCTCCGTTGCTGGCAAGATCGGCGGCGGCCTGCTCGGCACCGCTGCCTACGCGAGCTCCAAGGCCGGTGTCAACGGCCTTACCAAGGCGGTCGCCAAGGAGGGCGGTAAGTTCGGCGTCCGCTGCAACGCTGTGTGCCCGTCGCTCACGTTGACCGATATGACCTCGATTCTCTCTGACGAGAACTCTCAGCGCATCATCAACGGTATTCCTCTGGGCCGCGCCGCCCAGGCCAGCGAGCCTGCGCAGATGGTGCTGTTCTTCGCTTCCGACCTCGCCAGCTTCGTGAACGGCGAGATCGGTGACTGCGACGGCGGCATCGTTCTGGACGGGTAATACCCCGCGGTGATCGTTTGGCGGCGACCCTGGCGACTCGGGGTTGTCGCCTTCTTTCTGATATAGGCGCGTGCGGCTTCGATTCGCATGCATCCAAAGGAGATATATATGAGTGAATCGACTGCGGTGGAGGCGCCGGCGGCAAAGGAGCCGTTCTTTAAGATGTCCTCCATCCCGGGTGCCAATATTTTGGTGCCGCTTTTGCTGGGCTGCCTGCTCAACACGCTATTCCCTGACCTGTTCAAAACGCTCGGCAGCTTTACGCTTGGCATGACCCAGCAGGGCGCGGGCCCGCTCGTGGGCGCTTTTTTGCTCATCGTCGGTACGACGATTTCGTTTAAGAGTGCTCCTGCCGCCGCTGCACGCGGCGCCATCATCATCGCCGTCAAGCAGATCGTGGTCGTTGCCGTGTCGCTGCTCATCCTGTATGTGTTCAACGACAACCTGTTTGGTATCTCTGCCATGGTGATGCTGGCGGCTTGCACCGGCGCCAACAACGCTATGTACGCTGGTCTGATGGGCACCATGGGCAACGAGGCCGAGCGTGGCGCTGTCGCCATCACCACACTGGTTGTCGGCCCTCCGGTTACGATGATCGTGCTCGGCGCCGCCGGCCAGGCTCCGATTGGCTGGTCGCTCGTGGGCGCCATCCTGCCAATCATCGTCGGTATTATCCTGGGCAACCTGTTCCCCAGTTTTAAAAAGATGATGGCTCCTGCACTTTCCGCCATCATCGTGCTCGTCTTCTTTGCCATGGGCTCGACCATGACCTTTGGTCAGCTCATTAATGGCGGTCTTCCCGGTATTCTGCTCGGCGTGATCTGCTCGGTGGTCTTTGCAATTCCCGTCATCGCGGTCGATAAGCTTACGGGTGGTACGGGTGTCGCAGGTGCGGCCATTTCGAGCTGCGCCGGAGCCAATGTGGCCACGCCTGCTGCCATGGCAAGCGTCAACGAGGCCATGTACGGCGGTGCGGTGCTCGCAACGGCCACGGCACAGGTTGCTGCCTGCGCAATCGTGACGGCTATTTTGACCCCGCTGGTCACCAGCTGGTGCTACAAGCATTTTGAGGGCCAGGGCAACGGCGATAGCAAGGCAACGACCGACAAGGCCGCCGCAGCCGCCTAATGCCAAGCGGCAATCAAAGCTAAAAACTAGTCACGCCACAGGGCGGCCACGGGGGATTCCGTGGCCGCCCTGCAGTTTCTGTAGGGTCTCTGGAACACTTTACTCTGCTAAAGCTGGCATAACAGCTAGAGTGAACGTCGTACAAAGGCAAGGAAAAATACCAAACAAATCGGTGAACGGTAGTTGTTCGCGCTCGCATTTCCTGCGGGTTTGTAAAAAACGCCTTTATGATATAAAAAAAGAAACATATAACAGCCCAGATGGAGAGGGTCGCTATGTTATCCTTCTCAAACGGGTGAAATCTTGGGTTTTGGGTTGTAGCTCCAAGGTGGACAAACGTTTTTCCTGCGCCAACGTGTGGTGAAGAACGGAAGAAGCCGGTAGTGCAAGCCGAAAATTCAAGAATTCAATAAGCAGCGGTGTGAGAGAGCGCCGCATTACACGTAACTAGGAGCGTGGTTACACAATGCAGGAGGCATGGGAAGGCTTCAAGGAAGGCATCTGGACGGGAGAAGTTGACGTCCGAGACTTCATCCAGAAGAACTACACCCCCTACGAGGGCGACGAGTCGTTCCTCGCCGGCCCGACCGAGCGTACCAAGGAGCTGTGGGGCGAGGTTCTCGACCTGCTGCTCAAGGAGCGCGAGCAGGGCGGTGTCCTCGATATGGACACCAAGACCGTCACGGGTATCGTGAGCCACCCCGCTGGCTACATCGATAACGCCCACCGCGAGAAGGAGACCATCGTCGGTCTTCAGACCGACAAGCCGCTCAAGCGCGCGCTGCACGTCAACGGCGGTATCCGCATCGCTTGCCAGGCCGCCAGCCAGCACGGCTACAAGGTCGACGAGAACGTTGTCGAGCGCTACACCTTCGAGCGCAAGACCCACAACGCCGGCGTCTTCGATGTTTACACCCCCGAGATGCGTGCTTGCCGCTCGGCTCACATCATCACCGGTCTGCCCGATGGCTATGGCCGCGGCCGCATCATCGGCGACTACCGTCGTGTTGCCCTGTACGGTGTCGACTACCTGATCAAGGACAAGGAGGCCCAGAAGGCTTCCACCCCGACGGTCATGACCGCCGACAACATCCGCGATCGCGAGGAGCTGCAGGAGCAGATCCGCGCCCTCGGCGAGCTCAAGATGATGGCCGAGACCTATGGTTTCGACATTTCCAACCCTGCTACCAACACGCAGGAGGCCATCCAGTGGATGTACTTCGCCTACCTCGCTGCCGTCAAGGAGCAGAACGGCGCCGCTATGTCCATCGGCCGTACCTCCACGTTCATCGACATCTACGCTGAGCGCGACCTTGCCAACGGTACCTTCACCGAGGAGCAGATCCAGGAGTTCGTGGATCACTTCATCATGAAGCTCCGCATGGTCAAGTTTGCCCGTACCCCCGAGTATCAGGCCCTGTTCACCGGCGACCCGCAGTGGGTCACCGAGTCCATCGGCGGCATGGGTGTTGACGGTCGTACGCTCGTTACCAAGATGAGCTACCGCTACCTGCACACGCTCGAGAACATGGGCACCAGCCCCGAGCCCAACATGACCGTTCTGTGGTCGACCCGTCTGCCCGAGAACTTCAAGAAGTTCTGCGCCAAGACTTCTGTCGCCAGCTCCTCGATCCAGTACGAGAACGACGATCTCATGCGCGTTTACCACGGCGACGACTACGGCATCGCCTGCTGCGTGTCCTCCATGCGCATCGGCAAGGAGATGCAGTTCTTCGGCGCCCGTGCCAACCTGGCCAAGTGCCTGCTGTATGCACTCAACGGCGGTGTTGACGAGGTCTCCAAGAAGCAGGTCGGCCCCAAGTACCGCGCCGTCGAGGGCGATACGCTCGATTACGACGACGTTGTGGCCAAGTACAACGACATGATGAAGTGGCTCGCTGGCGTGTACGTCAACTCGCTGAACATCATTCACTACATGCACGACAAGTATTGCTACGAGCGCATCCAGATGGCTCTGCACGACAAGCACGTGCACCGCTGGTTCGCTACGGGCATCGCTGGCCTTTCCGTCGTGGCTGACTCCCTGTCCGCCATCAAGTACGCCAAGGTCCACCCCGTCCGTGACGAGAACGGCATCATCGTCGACTTCGAGACCGAGGGCGATTTCCCCAAGTACGGTAACGACGACGACCGCGTCGACCAGATCGCTCACGACGTTGTGCACCAGTTCATGGAGTACATCCGCATGAACGACACCTACCGCAACTCCGTGCCCACGACCTCGGTTCTGACCATTACCTCCAACGTCGTGTACGGTAAGAAGACCGGCTCCACGCCCGACGGCCGCAAGGCTGGCCAGCCGTTCGCCCCGGGTGCTAACCCCATGCACAAGCGCGATAGCCACGGCGCCATCGCTTCGCTGTCTTCGGTTTCCAAGCTCCCGTTCCGCGATGCTCAGGACGGCATCTCCAACACCTTCTCTATCATCCCGAGTGCGCTCGGCAAGGAGGACCAGGTGTTCTTTGGCGATATCGACCTTGATCAGCTGGGCGAGTAACTATTGTTAGTGCTATACTAACAATAACGATTACTGATTAGAGCGCCGGTTTCGGCCGGCGCCTATCAATCGAAGGAGACACATTATGAAGGTTTCTGAAGTTTCCGAGACTCAGGCCGATAACCTGGTCCACATGCTCGACGCTTACGCCGAGAAGGGTGGCCACCACCTGAACATCAACGTCTTCAACCGTGAGACGCTGCTCGACGCTCAGGCTCACCCCGAGAAGTACCCGCAGCTGACCATCCGCGTTTCCGGCTATGCCGTGAACTTCCACACGCTCACCAAGGAGCAGCAGGACGAGGTCATCTCCCGTACCTTCCACGACAAGTTCTAAAGGGGTTTAACTCCTGCAGGATTGCCGGGGCTGTTTGGGCTACCTCCCAAAACGTCCTCGGACATGCAAAGAGGCTCGCTGCGCACTTTGTGCGGCGAGCCTCTTTGCGTCCTGCGGAATGTTTTGGGAGGTAGCCCAAACAGCCCCGGCTGGGTCCTGTGTAGTCACCCTTTAGGCGGAACTCTCCAAATTATTTGGATGAGTCGTCTACTTACTTGTGCTGTTACCGTCTTCCCGCTGTTGTTGGGGTATGCTTTGTTCGTATGTAAACGTATGACATGTTGATGGGGGAGGGTGCTATGGCTCGCGAGAGTGCTCGTTCTAAGGATACGGCTAAGCCTGGCATCAAGGAAGTTGCGGCGGTGGCGGGGGTTTCGCCTACTACGGTATCTCGCGTGCTTAATAATCGCGGCTATATTAGCCAAGAGACCCGCGATAAGGTCCATGCCGCGATGAAGCGCATCAACTATACGCCCAACGATATCGCCCGTGCCATGCTCAACGGTCGCCTGAATCTTATCGGTATGATCGTCCCCTATGTCAGCAGTCCGTTTCATGCCCAAGTGGTTCAAGTCATTGAGCATACCCTGGCCGAAAACGGTTTTAAGATGCTGCTGTGCAATAGCGCCAATCGACCCGAGCTTGAGCGCTCTTATATCGACATGCTTCGACGCAATATGGTTGATGGCGTCATCGTCAACTCGCTTAATATCGGTGCCGAGGCGTATGCCGAGATGGGCTTGAGTCTGGTTGGTATCGACTGCGACCTTGGCGAGGCCTCTGTTCAGATTGCGAGCGACAGCTATAGTATCGGCGAACTTGCCACGCGTCGCCTGATCGATGACGGGTGTTCGCGCATCCTGTGCCTGCGCAGCAATAGCCGCATGCGCATGCCTGCCAATAAGCGTACCGATGCCTACCTCGATGTTGTTGAGCAGGCCGGTTTGCCCGCGCTTGTCCGTGAGGTCGAGTTCGTTAAGCCCGACAACGAAAAGAGCGCGGTCGTTGCGAAGATCCTCGATGAGAACCCCGATATTGACGGCATCTTTGCGGGAGACGACACGATGGCGGCCATCTGCCTCAACGTGATGAAGCAGCGCGGCTTGAGTGCTCCGGACGATATTAAGGTCGTGGGCGCGGATGGTGCCCGCCGCACCATGACGTTTATGCCTGACTTAACAACCGTACGCCAAGATATCGATCGCATCGGTGAGCTCGCGGCGCAATCCATCATCGCTCTTGTTAACGGTGAAAAGCCCGAATCGAATATCAGGCTCCCCGTTGAACTCATTGAGGGCAAAACCGCGTAGTTCATCCCGTGCCAAAAGAATTCCTCAAACACCTCTGATGACCGTTCGCCGGCATATGTCAACCGTTTGCCGACGACTGGAACTGCGAAAAGACGTATTGGTGTGAAAACGTTTGACATATGAAAACGATTGACATATCTTGCAGTTGTACCGAGTTAGTATCTCGTGAGAAAGGAAGTCTCGGATGCACAAGGTGTATTACCAGCCTGAGGGAATTTGGGTAGGCGACATCATGCCGTACGGCGAGGACGGCACGTTCTATCTCTATCATCAGCGTGACACGCGAAACCCCGGACCTTTCGGAGAGCCGTTTGGCTGGGCACTCGCGACAACCAAGGACTTCGTCAATTACAAAGACTTTGGCGAGAGCCTTGAGCGTGGCGGCGACGAGGAAGTCGACCAGTATGTTTATGCTGGCACGGTGTTTAAGGTGGGCGACAAGTACCATGCGCTCTACACTGGTTGCAATCGCGATAAGGTCCGCGCACGTTTGATGAAGCAGGTTCTTCTTCACGCAACGAGTGACGACGCCGTCAAGTGGGAGAAGAACATCGCCGAGACGCTGCTTCCGCCCCAGGAGGGTTACGATGACCGCAACTGGCGCGATCCCTTTGTGCTTTGGGATGAGGAGAACGAAGAGTACATGCTCATCCTCGGCACGCGTGTGGGCGAGGACAAGCGTCTGATGACTGGTCGTCTGGTCAAGTTCACCTCCAAGGACCTGGATACCTGGGAGTTCCAGGGCGACTGGTGGAATCCGGGCCTGTACACCATGTTCGAGATGCCTGATCTCTTTAAGATGGGCGACTGGTGGTATCTGGTGTTCTCCGAGTACAGTGATGGCAACAAGACCCGTTACCGCATGTCTCGCTCTATCAACGGTCCTTGGATCACTCCTGCGGACGATTCCTTCGATGGCCGCGCGTACTATGCCGCGCGTACCGCATTTGACGGCGAGCGCCGCGTTCTCTTTGGTTGGGTTCCTACGCGTGACGAGGGCGGCGACCCCAGCTCTTACCTGTGGGGTGGCACCTTTATGCCCCTCGAGATCGTTCAGCGTGCCGACGGAACGCTCGGCACCAAGCTTCCTGACAGCATGCTTGGCGCCTTTGGCGAGGCCAAGGCAGTCGAGGCCTTTGAGCTTTCCTGCGAGTCGGGCAAGGTCGAGCAGGTGCTCGCCGCGGATGCCGGTTCCACCTATATGCTCGATGCCGACATCGAGCTCGCCGGTGACGCTGCCGGCTTCTCGGTGAAGCTTGCCGAGGACGCCGAGTCCGGTCTTGCCTATGAGTTCCGAGCCAACCTGCGTGAGGGCAAGCTCGAGTTTACGGCGGCCCCCCAGTATCCGTGGTTCCAGGTCAACAACATGGGCCTCGAGCGTCCGTTGTTCTTTAAGGGCGAGGGCACTCATCATGTGCGCCTGGTCGTTGACGACGATATCGCGACCATCTTTGTCGATGATGTTGCGCTTAACGCTCGATTCTGCAATAAGCAGGGCCAGGGTGTGGCGCTGACGGTCACCGACGGTACGCTTAAGTGCGCAAATGCAACGATCGCGTCTCTGTAATGGCATCAAAACCCCTTATGATTTCGTAAAGGAATGGAGAGGAACATGGACTACAAAGTAGTGTCTCAGCAAGTCGTCGATAACGTCGGCGGTCTGGAGAACATCGAGGGCGCCACGCATTGCGTTACGCGTCTGCGTCTGGTGCTCAAGGATACGAGCAAGTACAACAAGGCCGAGCTCGAGAACATCGATGGCGTCAAGGGCGTGCTGTACAACAGCGGCCAGCTCATGATCATCTTCGGTACCG
>CABQZS010000035.1 GCA_902468695.1 uncultured Collinsella sp. | reverse complement strand
GACCGAGAGGCCGAAGGTGCTCGCCTGCTAAGCGAGTATGCCCCAAAAGGGCATCTGGGGTTCGAATCCCCAGCTCTCCGCCAGTATGACTTTGAAGAAGGGTCCCATTTGGGGCCCTTTTTTATTATCAAGAATGGCGGCTGGGGATTCGAACCCGAGAGGGCACGGGCGTTAATCAAACGCGAAAGCGTTTGTAGCCCGTGGGCGAAAAGCCGCCAGGCTTTGAAGCCGGAGGGCATGCATAGCATGCCCGGATATCCCCAGCTCTCCGCCAGTTTAACTTTAAAGAAGGGTCCCATCGGGGGCCCTTTTTTATTATCGAGAAAGGGTGCTGGGGATTCGAACCCTCAAAAAAGGAGGCCTCCTTTCGGACGCCTCCTTTCAGTGGGCTGATTATTCTTGCGCCCTACACCTCGGGCGCCTTGGCTACGGTCTCGCTCTCTGCCGTGAGCGGGCGGTTGTCGATGCGGCGGCCCAGGCGGTCGAGCTTCACAAGGAGCCACTCGATGGGATTGGGCCCCGAGCCTTCCTCGTCGGCAACCAGGTCCATGACGGCGATCTTGGTGCCGTCCTGCTTGAGCGTAACGCTGCCCACCTTGTCGCCCACATGCACCGTGCCCGAAAGATCGTCGTAGCTAACCTTTTCGGTCACCTCGCCGGCAAGGGAAAACACGGTCGCTTGCGCCGTGGGATCGGCGAGCGTGGCATCGATCGTCTTGTCCGTCCAATCGGTCTGGCCAATGCGCGCGATGAGCGGATTGCCGTTGGCGGTCTTTTCCTGCGTGTTGGCGATCGCAACCGTCACCTTGTGGCCGTAGTACCAGTTGGCAAGGGCGGCCGTGTCGGCAAAGCGCTGATCGGTGGTGCTGGAGTTCAAGACGACGGTGTAGGTCTCGTCGCCATCGCGGTTGTAGGCTGCCGTAAAGCAATAGCCGGCATCGTCGGTGGTGCCGGTCTTACCGCCGATATTGCCGTCCTGCCCCAGCAGCTCATTGTGCGTATCCATGGAATGCGAATGGTCGGAACCGTCGGCGCCCGTAACCTCAATCCAGGAATCATCGCTCGCCACGATTTTGCGGAACGTATCGCTCTTCATTGCCTCCTGCATCATCAGGGCTACATCGTGCGCGGTAGAGTGCATGTCGCCGGCCCACTCATCAAAGTCCAGACCGTGCGGATTCTCAAAAAGCGTTCCCGTGCAGTCGAGCTTTTTAGCGCGCTCGTTCATGGCCTTTACAAAGGTGGCCACGGCGTCCTTGGTCTTGGGGTCGATCTTTTTGCCCACGTGCTCGGCAAGCGCGATGGCGGCATCGTTGCCCGAGGGGATCATCAGGCCGCGCAAAGCTTGCTCCACGGTGAGCTCGTCGCCTTCGAGCAGGCCGGCGGTCGAGTTGCCTACGGTGGCGGCAGCATTGCTCACCGTGATCTTCTCGTCCATTTTGCAGTTCTCGACGGTCAGGATCGCAGTCATGACCTTGGTAATTGAGGCGATCTTGACCTGCTCGTCGGCACTTCGGGCGTAATAGACGGAACCGTCCTTGCTCATGACGATGGCGTTGGTCGCATCGATATCGGGCAGATTCTCGGCCGTGATGCCGCGGGCGTCGGCGGTCTTGCCGCAAACGATATCAGTCGTAAGCACCTGGGCGTTGGCGATAGACGGCACGCCGGCAGCAAGGGCGAGAGCGCAGGCAATGCCGGCGGTCAGTTGCGCGGAGCGCTTTACAAGAGAACTAAGGGTCTTCACAGGTTTCGCTTTCGACGGGATGGTCTCTTTAGAGTTCAAAGTATATCGTTTACCGGCGCGGACAATCAGTGCGCGGGCGCGCGCGGCCCATGTCTGCGCCCGAACGGACGCATAGGTGCTTAAGGTCGACTTAAACGACCGCGCTTGTTGTGTGTGGCGCGCGCTGCCTCGGGCATAATGGAGCGCGAGAGGAGCACGCATGAACGAGCGCATTTTGGTAGTTGATGACGAGAAGGCCATCGCTGACCTGGTCGGTATCTACCTTACAAAAGAGGGCTTTGATGTTCAGATTGCCTATAGCGGAGCAGATGCTGCCAAGGCGATTTTGGAGCAGGAGTTCGATCTGGCGCTGCTGGACGTCATGCTGCCCGATATCGACGGCTTTGAGTTGCTGCGCACCATCCGCGCTGGCCATACCTATCCCGTTATTATGCTGACGGCGCGAGATGCCCAGCAGGATAAGATCGAGGGCCTCTCGCTGGGTGCAGACGATTACGTGGTCAAGCCGTTCCGTCCGCTGGAGCTCATAGCGCGCGTTCATGCTCAACTTCGTCGTTACACCAGCTACGGCAGCCGCGCACAGGCGGTCGAATCGCCGACCATCCAGCTCGATGGCCTCGAGATCAACCGCGACGCTCGTTGCGTGACGGTGGACGGCGCGCCGGTGCGCCTCACGCCCATCGAGTATTCCATCTTGCTGTATCTGGTCGAGCATCGTGGCAGCGTGGTGGCCGTGGGGGACCTGTTCCGCGCGGTGTGGAACGAGGATTTTATGCCCGGCTCCAACAATACGGTGATGGTGCACATCCGCCATCTGCGCGAAAAGATCGGCGATGATGCCCAAAAGCCGCGCTTTATCAAAAACGTCTGGGGCGTCGGCTACATAATCGAATAACGCCTTTGGTGGTGGGGAAGTGGATATGACAAAAGACGATAGACGGGTATTCGAGGTGCCCGATCGACTCTTTGAATACATAAGGGCGGTCGTCGACAACCGCGCGCTTGCGACGGTGCTGCTCTTTTTGCTGAGTCTGCTACTCATCGGCATTGACAATATTGTTGGCATCCTGGCAGTTCTGCTCATTGGCTTCTTGCTGATCGATCGATTCGAAATCGTTCGCCGCTGCGTGGTAATCGGCGGTGCCGCGTGGACGATTACGCTGGCGATCGGGGCCATGGCGCTTGGCGGTATTGGCGAGCCCGTGTTCTTTGATGCCGCCTTTGTGTTCAACATGCTCGGCTTTGTGCTGGCGCTCGCCGTCTGTGTCCTGTTCTTTTGCGGGCGCGCCCTGTATTACCAGGGTTATGAGCAAGGCGAGCAGCATGCCGACCGCGTAATCGCCGCCCGTATTCAGGACCGTCTGATCGATAACCCCGACACGTGGGATACCATCGACGGCGACTTTCTCGAGGTCGAGGGTGCGCTCAACCGGGCGCGCGATTGCGAGCGTAAGGTTCAACAGGCCTTGCGCGACGAATCGCATCGCAAAGATGACCTGGTTACGTACCTGGCGCACGACCTGCGTACGCCGCTCGCCAGTGTGGTGGGCTATCTTTCGCTCCTGCAGGAGGCTCCCGATTTGCCGCTTGAGCAGCGTGCACGCTTTACAGGCGTGGCACTCGACAAGGCCCACCGGCTCGACGCGCTCATCGAGGAGTTCTTCGACATCACGCGTTTCGATTTCCACGATATCGTGCTTACCCGCGCCTACGTCGATTTGGGGCTATTGCTGGCGCAGGTGGCCGACGAGTTCTATCCCATTCTCAACGAGCAGCACAAGGAAGCCCAGGTTGATATCTGCGAGGACCTGACGGTGCTCGTGGACGGCGACAAGATGGCTCGCGTATTCAACAACATCATGAAAAACGCCGTTGCCTATAGCTATGAAGGCTCGACGATCACGATCGAGGCCAGGCGTTTGGGCGACGGTGGCGTACGCGTACGATTTGTAAACCAAGGCGATCCGATCCCTGAGCCAAAGCTCAAGGTAATCTTTGAGAAGTTCTATCGCCTGGATGCAGCACGTGCGACCAATCGCGGCGGCGCTGGGCTGGGTCTTGCCATCGCCAAGGAGATTGTATGCGCGCATGGCGGTACCATCGCGTGCGAATCGACGCCCGAGCATACCGTCTTTACCATCGAGCTGCCCGCCGCGTAGCGTAGGCGCCTTTACAAACACCTGACAATGCGCTCACGTGCATATGAGCCGCGGTTTCTACTATCGATACTGCTGAATTGATATCGATGTGGAGGTATGCGGTATGACGGCTGCTGCGGCTGTGGAGCCCACGGAGCTCGAGGAGCTAATGGAGGCGCAAGCCGAGGCTGCGCACGAGCGCGAAGTCGGGGACGCGACTCGTCCCACGGCGCAGGATCTTGCCGCCTCGCCGACACGCATCGACGTCGAGGGCCTCGACCTGTTCTATGGCGACCATCACGCGCTCAAGGACGTGTCCATCAAGATCCGCGACAAGCAGATTACCTCGTTTATCGGTCCTTCGGGCTGCGGCAAGTCAACGCTGCTGCGTTGCTTTAACCGCATGAACGACGGCATCAAGGACTGTCGCATCGAGGGCAAGATCGCACTCGACGGCCAGGATATCCTGGGCGACTACGACATCTGCCGCCTGCGTCAGCGTGTGGGCATGGTGTTTCAGCGCCCTAACCCGTTTCCCATGAGCATCTACGACAACGTCGCGTATGGCCCGCGCGGCATGGGTGTGCGCGACCGCGCCGTGCTGGATGAGCTGGTCGAGGACTCTCTTCGTCGCGCTGCGCTATGGGATGAGGTCAAGGACAAACTCAAAGAGTCGGGGCTGGGCCTTTCGGGCGGGCAGCAGCAGCGCCTGTGCATCGCCCGCGCGCTTGCCGTGCAACCCGATATTCTTCTGATGGACGAGCCCACGAGCGCTCTCGATCCCGTGTCGACGCTGGTAGTTGAGCAGCTGGCCTGCGAGCTCAAGGAAACCTGTACGATCGTGGTCGTTACGCACAATATGCAGCAGGCGGCGCGCATCTCCGACTCGGTCGCGTTTTTCTTGCTGGGTGAGCTGGTGGAGCACGCGCCCACCGCGCAACTCTTCAAGAATCCGACCGATCCGCGCACGGCGGATTATTTGACGGGGCGTTTTGGCTGATACCATCTAGTAAAGGTACCTTTAGGGTTAAGATGCGGTCATGCCGGCCGCAAAGGGGTTCAACATGATCTATTACGTCGAGGACGATGACAACATCAGGGATTTGACGGTCTATGCGCTGCGCAAGCAGGGGATTGAGGCCGAAGGCTTTTCGTGCGACGGTGAGTTTAAGGCTGCCGTGGCGCGACGGGTACCCGATGCCGTCCTGCTCGACATCATGCTGCCCGATACCGATGGCTTGGCGATTATGCGTCGACTGCGTGCCGATCGCCTGACGGCGACGGTGCCCATCATGATGCTTACCGCCAAGGATACCGAGCTCGACAAGGTGATGGCGCTCGATGGCGGTGCCGACGATTACCTGACTAAGCCGTTTTCGCTCATGGAGCTCGCCAGCCGCTGCCGCGCACTGCTGCGTCGCGGCGGCATGGTCAAACAGGCAAGCGATGTGCTCAGCGTGGGCGACATTGTGCTCTCGCCCAGCCATCGTGAGGTGACTGTTGCCGGCGAGTCGCTTAAGCTCACCCTGCGCGAGTTCGACCTGCTCGAGTACCTCATGCGCAAGCCCGGCGTGGTCTTTACCCGCGAGTCGTTGCTGCAGAGCGTGTGGGGCTGGGACTTCGACGGCGGTTCGCGCACCGTTGACGTGCACGTGCAGACGCTTCGCCAAAAACTGGGCGAGCATGCCAGCGCCATCGAGACCGTGCGCGGCGTGGGCTACCGCTTGGCCGAGCCTTCTGCCGGTGATGGTGCCGAAGGTGACGACACCGCGGCCACCGCATCGGAGGAGTAACCCGTGGTCTTCGCCCCCCAGGGAAAACATACGCTGTCGCACCGCGTTTTTGTGACGATCTTTGTCTGCGCCATGGCGGTTATCGTGGCGTTTACGGTGCTGGGTGCGTTCTTTGTGCAAAACACCTTGGCGGATGCCACGAGTGCCAATCTGGCGCAAGAAACCGAGCTCATTGCTGCCGCCCTCGACGAGCAGCAGGAGCCCATCCCGTTCTTGCGTAGCCTCGATCGAGAGGACTTGCGCATCACGCTGATTAACAAGGATGGATCGGTTGCCTACGACAACGAGGCGTCGCCTTCCACACTGCCCAACCATGGCGATCGCCCCGAGGTCATCGAGGCCTTTGAGAGTGGTTCGGGTTCCGCGGAGCGCGCAAGCTCTACGCTCGACGAGATTATGCTGTATCGCGCCGTCGCCCTTGATAACGGCCAGGTTGTCCGCTTGGCGCAGGCCCAGCCTGGCGTTGCGGCGATTTTGCTGTCGATGGTGGCGCCGATGCTGCTTATCGCAGCAGCGGGTGCGGTACTCTCGTTTTTTATGGCGCGCCGCGAGTCCCGTGCCATCATCGCGCCTTTGCAAGAGGTGGATTTGGACCACCCACGCCGTAGCTATGAGCACGCCTATGCCGAGATGGTCCCCATGCTTGAGCGTATTGAGTCGCAGCGCCAGGAGCTCAAGCGCCAAATGGCGGTGCTGGCGGACAACGACCGTATGCGCCGCGAGTTCACGGCGAATATCACCCATGAGCTCAAGACGCCGCTTACGGCGATTTCGGGCTATGCCGAGCTCATCGCAAACGGCATGGTCGAGGGCGAGGGCGACCTGCGCAACTTTGGCGGTCGCATCTATCGTGAGGCGGGCCGCTTGGCAGCGCTTGTCAACGATATCCTTACGCTGTCTAACTTGGACGAGGCCGAGCGTGCAACTGAGGGCGAGGCGGTGCCCATTGGTTCCACGGAGCCTATTGAGCTCTCGCGTGCCATCTACGCGGTTGAGCAGCGTCTTGAACAGGTCGCCCGTCAGGCGAATGTGACGATAAGTCATGAGACCAAGCCTGTGGTCATCGAAGGCGTGTCGCGCTTGATTGACGAGCTCATCTATAATCTGGCGAGCAACGCCATCCGCTACAATCGACCCGGCGGTGCGGTTACGCTGCAGTGCGGCACCAACGACGAAGGCCATCCGTTCCTTGCGGTCGCCGACACGGGAATCGGTATCGCGCCTGAAGAACAGGGCAAGGTATTTGAGCGGTTCTATCGCGTGGACAAGAGTAGGTCCAAGGCGCGCGGCGGAACCGGTCTGGGGCTTGCAATTGTCAAGCATGCGGCCCTGTATCATCACGCCACGCTCGATTTGTCGAGCGAGTTGGGTGTGGGAACCACCATTACGGTGACGTTTCCCATACAGCAGGACGAGCCATTCGCATAGCGATACAACATAGATATTGATGCAGACGCCGCATTTGACTTTCGGGTGCGGCGTTGTTGTGCAATTTTACGATTGCTTCCGACATTTTTACAGGAGAGCCTGTTTCTTATGTATAGAGTTTGGTCTCGGTAAAAAGATGCGATAACATACGGACAGTTTTGTCAATCCGAACTGGGGAAATGAAAGGCAAGCTGCATGACCCTTCTCGAACTGTTCCAGCTGCTTAAGAAGCACCTTCAGCTGGTCATCACCCTTCCGGTGGTCTGCGCGATCGCCATGGGCATCGTGTCCTTCGTTGCGATGGACAACACCTATACCGCGACGACGAGCATGTACATTCTCGCCAAGACCGACGATAGCGGTCAGATGAGCTACAACGATCTCTCGGCGAGTCAGATGCTTTCCAACGATATCGCCACGCTGCTGGATAGCGATAGCGTTAAGAGCGGCGCAGCCAATGAACTGGGCCTCACCGATCTGGATGACTACAAGGTGTCTGTTTCCTCCGAGACCACCACGCGTGTCATTACGCTTTCGGTTACCGGCACCGATGCCAAGGAGACGGCTAAGGTCGCAAAGGCCATGGCCAGCTCGGTGAGTACGGTCGCTCAGAACGTCGGCGCTGCCCAGAGCATCAACGTTATCGACGAGGCTAAGACCCCCGAAGCCCCCAGCGGTCCCAAGCGTATGCTGTACGTTGCTGTCGCGTTCCTCGCGGGCATCTTTATCGCAGTTGCCTATGTCGTTTTGGCAGACATGCTCAACACCCGCATCCGCGGTGCAGAAGAGGCAGAAGAGCTCCTGGGCATTCCCGTTGTTGGCCGAATTCCGGCTATGAAAGGTGGTAAATAGGCATGGCTAAGGCAAAGAACACCGATAAGCTCGTTGTACAGAATGCCGCCAAGACCCTTCTGGCCAACATCCGCTTTGCGAGCGTGGACGACCCCATTCGCACCATCACCGTTACGTCCTCGATTCCCAACGAGGGCAAGTCTACGGTTTCCATCAACCTTGCCCAGGCTATCGCCACCAGCGGCAAGAGCGTCCTGCTGGTCGAGGCTGATATGCGTCGCAGGTCCCTTGCCGATATGCTCGGCGTCCGCTCCCGCGGCGGACTCTATGCAGTCCTTTCCGAGCAGGTTTCTATTGACCAGGCGATTGTCGAGACGGGGCAGAAGAACTTCTACTTCCTCGATGCCGAGCCGCATATTCCCAATCCTGCCGACATCATCGTTTCTCACCGCTTTGCCAAGCTGGTAAAGGCACTGTCCGCCAAGTTCCAGTACGTCATCTTTGACGCTCCCCCGGTCGGCACCTTCATCGATGCTGCCGAGATCGCAAGTCTGACCGACGGTGCGCTTTTTGTCGTGCGTGAGGATTTCACCAAGCGCGAGGAGGCGCTCAACGCCATCGGTCAGCTTAAGAAGTCCGAGAAGGTCAAGCTCATCGGTACCGTTATGAACTACTGCGAGACCGAGACCAGCGAGTACTACTACTCCTACTACACTAAGGACGGTAAGAAGGTGAAGAAGGGCTCCGACGATCAGGGGACTTCCAAAAAGGGCATCTTCACCAACCGAGCAAACGTTTAGTTGATTAAGGCTGACCTATGCGTGACATTCATTGCCATATCTTGCCGGGTGTAGACGACGGCGCCGCCGATCTCGATGAGAGCTTGGCGATGCTCGAGGCTGCCAAGCGGGCCGGTGTAACCAGAATCGTTTGTACTCCTCACTGCCGTGATCCCTATTTTGATTACGACAAGATGTGGGATGCCTTTGAGCTGCTGCGTGATAACGCTGACGGTTTTCCGCTCCAGATGGGCTTCGAGGTCAACCATCGAAAGCTCGTTGAGCTTGGTATCGATGCCGCGGAGCACTTGCATTTCGATGGGACCAACGAGTTTCTGCTCGAGCTTTCGACGCATGCCGATGCGTATGCGTTTAGAGAGTACGAGAACACGATTTACGATTTGCAGTGCCGTGGCTACCAGGTGATCATCGCTCATCCTGAGCGCTATCGTGCGGTTCAAAAGGATGTAAGCGTGGCGGAGCGTCTGGTCGATATGGGCTGCAAGCTGCAGGCTTCGGCGGACTTTATTGCCGGCGGTCGCTTTGGTCGCGAGAAAAAGCCGGCACAGCGTCTGTTTGATCAGAACCTGTACAGTTTCATCGCGAGCGATGCCCATAACGTGGGTCATTACGATTGCCTGGCGAAGGCTCGCGCGAAGTTTAGCGTGCGCGGAGCTCATTTTCGCTAAAATCTGTCCCTAACGTTCGCATTGAATGAAAGGGCAGCCATGGATATCCAACTTAAGACGGGATGCTTTGATGACGCGGCGTTGGTGCGCCGCGTCGTTTTTATGGACGAGCAGGGCTACGAGAATGAGTTCGACGCTATCGACGAGGATCAGAACTGCATTCATGTGACGCTCTATGTAGACGGCGAGCTTGCCGGTTGCTCGCGCGTGTTTCCCGAAGAGCTTGAGCGCGCGGCTGACGCAGAGGCTCCGGTGTCGCCGGCGTGCGACTTGGACGAAGGCGTCGCGGCGGGGGAGACCTATATTATGGGGCGTGTGGCTGTGCTGCCGAGCATGCGCCGTCGCGGTCTGGCGAGCAAGATCGTCGAGGCCAGTGATGCCGCCGCGTGTGATGCCGGTGCCAAGCTCATAAAACTGCATGCGCAGGAATACGTGCTGCCACTCTATGCCAAGGCGGGTTACGCGCAGATCGCGCCGGTAGATTACGAGGATGAAGGTCAGCCCCACGCCTGGATGGCCAAGCGGGTCGAGGGTGGCAGATAGGGACGTTCCTTTTCTGCCGGCAGTTGGGGACACTCCTTGGCAATTGGCGCATCGGAGCGCTTAGACATACAGTTTTTCGATTCCGTATGTATATATGCGCGCTAATGGGTTATAAAATCTAAGTCTGAACATAGCAGGTCTGCGATGCGGCTCGGGCGACCGGGCCGTTTTTGCGGACGGGGGTAGCGCGAAAGGACTGCACATGCGTCAATTTAAGACCGAGAGCAAAAAACTGCTCGACCTCATGATCAACTCCATCTACACCAATAAGGAAATCTTCCTGCGCGAGCTTATCTCTAACGCGAGCGACGCCGTCGACAAGCTCAACTTTAAGAGCCTGCAGGACCCGAGCGTCAAGATCGACCAGGGCGACCTGGCCATTCGCGTCTCCTTTGATAAAGACGCCCGCACCATTACCATCTCGGATAACGGCATTGGCATGACCGCCGAGGAGCTCGAGCGCAATCTGGGCACCATCGCCCATTCCGGCTCCGAGGAGTTTAAGACCGAAAACGCCGAGCAGCAGGGTTCGGATGTCGACATCATCGGTCAGTTTGGCGTGGGCTTCTACTCGGCTTTTATGGTTGCCAGTCATGTGAAGGTCGTCAGCCGCGCCTATGGCGAGGATGTCGCCCATGTGTGGGAATCCGACGGTCTTGAGGGCTACACCATCGAGGACGGCGAGCGCGCCGAGCACGGTACCGATGTCATCCTGACGCTGCGCGAGAATGAGAAGCTCGATGCCGACGGCGAGGCCGAGACCTACGATCGCTTCCTGACCGAGTGGGGCCTCAAGAGCCTGATTCAGCAGTACAGCAACTATGTGCGCTACCCGATTCAGATGATGGTGTCCAAGAGCCGCCAGAAACCCAAGCCCGAGGACGCCGGCGACGATTACAAGCCCGAGTACGAGGACTACCAGGAGCTCGAGACCGTCAATTCCATGACACCGATCTGGAAGAAGCGCAGCTCCGATGTCGAGCAGAAGGACTACGACGAGTTCTACAAGTCCACGTTCCACGACTTTGACGATCCTGCGCGCACCATCAGCTTCCATGCCGAGGGCACGCTCGAGTATGACGCCCTGCTGTTTGTGCCGGGTCGCGCGCCGTTCGATCTGTACAGCAAGGACTACGAGAAGGGCCTGGCGCTCTACAGCTCCAACGTTCTGATTATGGAGAAGTGCGACGACCTGCTGCCCGACTACTACAACTTTGTCCGCGGCGTCGTGGATTCCGCCGACGTGTCGCTCAACATCTCGCGCGAGACGCTGCAGCAGAACCGTCAGCTCAAGGCTATCGCCAAGCGTGTCGAGAAGAAGATCACCGCCGACCTTGAGGATATGCGTGACAACGACCGCGAGGCCTACGAGAAGTTCTTTGAGAACTTTGGCCGCGGCCTTAAGTACGGCATCTACTCGAGCTATGGCATGAAGGCCGATGAGCTCGCCGACCTGCTGCTGTTCTGGTCTGCCAAGGAACAGAAGATGATTACCCTTGCCGAGTATGCCAAGGGCATGCCCGAGGATCAGAAGGCCATCTACTACGCCGCCGGTGACTCGCGTGAGCGCTTGGCCAAGATGCCCGTGGTAAAGGGCGTGCTCGACCGCGGTTATGACGTGCTGCTGCTGACGCAGGATGTGGATGAGTTCACGTTCCAGGCTATGCGTGAGTACGTTGCCGCCGATATGCCCAAGATCTACGAGGACGATGCTGCCCGCGAGGCTGCCGAGAAGGCTGTGGCCGACGGTGCCGAGCCCGAGGTCGAGGATCGTCATCTGGAGCTCAAGAACGTCGCGACCGGTGATCTTGACCTAGCGACCGAGGATGAGAAGAAGGAGGCCGAGGACGCCACCAAGGAAAACGAGGACCTCTTTAGCGCTATGAAGGAGGCACTCGGTGACAAGGTCGAGAAAGTTGCCGTCTCCGCGCGCCTGACCGATGCCCCCGCTTGCATCACCACCGAGGGTCCGCTTTCGCTTGAGATGGAGAAGGTACTCCAGAAGGGACCCGAGGGCGCGCCCGACGGCATGCCCAAGAGCCAGCGCGTGCTCGAGCTCAACGCCAAGCACCCGGTCTTTGCCAAGCTCGTCGCTGCTCAGAAGGCGGGCGACGCCGACAAGATCAAGCAGTACTCCGGTCTGCTCTATGACCAGGCTCTGCTGGTCGAGGGCATCCTCCCCGAGGACCCCGTGGCCTTCGCGGCGGCTGTCTGCAACTTGATGTAGTTCGGGGATACGGCACCGTAGCTAGATTAGAACGAGAGTGGATAATCTCCCACTTTTGGCTCGAATGCGGGCTTGAAGTGGGAGATTTTCCACTCTCGTTTCCTTTTGAATGATCCCTTCGTCCCCAAGGGATCATTTATTTGTGCGGGTTGTGGTTTTGTGACCTGCTGAAATTTAAGATACTGTACATCTGTACGCTAACTCATCTTCGTAGTATATTGCTACCCGCAAAACTCAGCACCATTGTGCTTTGAGACGTTAAAGCGCCTACTACAATGGTTGTCGATAGTACGATTCGATTCAACGACAGGATGGATGGTCCAAGCGTGAGTCTCGGCAGCAAACTATCCAACGCAAAGGTCTCCTTTGCGATATTCAAGCGCGACATTAAGCGACTGCTTGTGAACCCCGTCGCCTTGGTGGTTACCCTTGGCGTGTGCGTTATTCCCTCGCTGTATGCCTGGTACAACATCGTGGCCAACTGGGATCCGTACGGAAACACCCAGGGCATCAAGATTGCCATCGCCAACAACGATCGGGGCACCCAAAACGACCTGGTGGGCGAGCTCAACGCGGGCGATCAGGTCGTCGATCAGCTCAAGGAGAACGATCAGCTGGGCTGGACCTTCGTCGATTCTGCGGCCGATGCCAAGGAGGGCGTCGAGAGCGGTGAGTACTATGCGGCCATCGTAGTCCCCAAGAACTTCTCGGATAACCTGGTTTCGATGCTCGACGGCAACTACCATCAGCCCAAGCTTACGTACTACGTCAATGAGAAGAAGAGCGCTATTGCGCCCAAGGTTACCGACACCGGTGCAAGCACCATCGAGGAGCAGATCAACTCGGAATTTGTCTCCACGGTGGGCGAGACCGTTGCCAGTATTGCCAAGGATGCCGGAGTCGATTTAAAGGACAAAACGACCCAGACCCAGGATTCGCTGGCTGGTTCGGTGTCCGAAGCATCTGATACCTTGGGCGAGGTGCGTGATTCGATTGGCGACATGAATGCCGCCATCGATAAGACGAGCGGCGCTATCGCCTCGGCTGATGCGGCACTTGCCGGCCTGCAGGGTCAGGCGCCGTCACTGACGCAAGCGATCTCTCAGGGCAACGACCTGCTGGGTGAAGCTCGCACCACGGCGGGCAACTCTATCGCCTCGCTCTCCAAGGCACTCTCGGAAGGCAGCCTTGCGCTCACCAAGACGTCGGCCTCTGCGAACGCTGCCATCGGCAAGCTGACGGGCACGGTCACATCTACGACCACCCGTATCGACAACTCGCTCGAGTCTCTCCAAGCGACGATCGACCACAATAAGGCCGTTATCGGGCACTTGGAGATTCTCGCCAATGACACGTCGACAGGTTCCGAGGAAATTGACGCGCGCATTGTATCGACCATCAATACGCTCCGTGAGCAGAACGAGAAGTTGCAGAGCATCAAGGACGGTCTGTCCGCGCAGTCGAGCGCCATGGCGAATGACGCCGCGGCTGTTTCGGGCGCCAGTGACGCTATCAATAACGCAATCCAGACCGGTGCGACCAACCTTGGCCAGGCCCAAACAAGCCTGGGCCAAAACGCGCTGCCGAAGGCCTCGAGCGCGCTCGATTCCTTTGCCGCCGTTTCGGGCGATCTGACGGGAATTGTATCTGGCCTCACGCCCACGATTGCAAGCGCGCGCGGTACGCTTTCGCAGCTTAACGCTACGCTCGGCCAGGCCAAGACCACGCTGTCCCAGACCGATTCCTCGCTTGCCAAGGTCCAGGACAAGCTTGCGACCGCAGCCAATGACATCGCGGCGCTGCAGACCTCTGAGTCTATGGGCGAGCTCGCCGACCTTATGGGCGTCGATGTCAATGACGTGGCAGATTTCATGGCCTCTCCGGTCGAGCTGACGTCCAAGTCGATCTATCCGGTCAAGAGCTTTGGCTCGGGCATCGCTCCCTTCTACACCAATCTGGCGCTTTGGGTGGGCGGCTATGTGCTCATCGCCATCTACAAGCTCGAGGTCGACCGTGAAGGTGTTGGCAGCTTTACGGCGCGCCAAGGCTACTTTGGCCGCTGGTTGCTCATGGTGATCCTGGGCGCGTTGCAGGCCATCATCGTTACGGTGGGTGATCTGGTCATTGGCGTACAGTGCGTCAACCCGCTGCTGTTCGTGCTGGGCGGCATCGCCATCTCGTTTACGTACGTCAACATCATTTACGCGCTGTCCACTACGTTTAAGCACATCGGCAAGGCAATCGGCGTCATTCTGGTTATCGTGCAGATTCCGGGTTCATCGGGCATGTACCCCATCGAAATGATGCCTGGCTTCTTCCAGTGGCTGCACCCACTGCTGCCCTTTACCTACGGCATCAATCTGCTGCGCGAGACGGTCGGCGGCATGTACTCGTTTAACTACCTGTTTAACCTGTGCATCCTGGGCGTGTTTCTGATCGTGGCGCTCTTTATCGGGTTGCAGCTTCGTCCGCTGCTGCTCAACCTTAACCTGCTCTTTGATAAGCAGCTTTCCACGACCGGTATGATGATCTGCGAGTCCAATGACCTGCCGCGCCAGCGCTACTCGCTGCGCACGGCCATGCGTGTCATGCTCGATTCCGATTCGTACCGTCGCGAGCTGCTCGACCATGCGGTGACTTTTGAGCACCGTTATCCGTACTACATCAAGGGCGGCTTTGCTGCCGTGGTGGGCGTTCAGGTGTTGCTCTTTGTGCTTTCGACGGTCCTTGACATCGACAACAACGGCAAGATCATCCTGCTGGTCATCTGGATTATCTCGGTCATCGCCATTTGCGGCTGGCTTATCAATATCGAGTACATCCGATCGAGCCTCAACACCCAGATGCGTATCTCGGCGCTTTCGGACGAGGACCTGCGCCGCGAGATGCGCGAGCACACAGCGGCGATCCCTGCCGCCCGCTACATGTTTGGCCTCAACGCCAGCGAGCGTGGTGCCAAGGGCGGCGATCAGTCCACGGGCCGCTTGCCGCATATAGGCTCGAACCATAAATCTCAGGACAGCGACAGCACAGCCATAAATGATGGAGATACCACTCCGCTTGGCAAGCACTCCAAAGGAGGTGAGGCATAAATGAAGAACATCCTGCATCTGTTTAAGCGCGATGTCCAAAATGTGTCTCGCTCCGTAATCGGCTTGGTTGTCGTGATGGGCCTCGTTATCGTACCGTGCCTGTACGCGTGGTTTAACATCGCCGGCAGCTGGGACCCGTACGGCAACACCGGCAATCTTAAGATCGCCGTGGTCAACACCGATGAGGGTTACGAGAGCGATCTGATCCCCGTTGAGGTCAACGTGGGTGAAAACGTGACCGCCACCCTGCGCGGCAACGAGAGCTTCGATTGGGTTGTACTCAACAATCGAGAAAAGGCCATCGAGGGCGTCAAATCGGGCGCATACTATGCGGCTGTCGTTATCCCTAAGACGTTTAGTGCCGATATGATGACGCTCTTTTCGACCGACGTGAAGCATGCCGATATCGAGTTCTACGAGAATCAGAAGGCCAACGCCATTGCCCAGATCGTGACCGAGAAAGGGTCGAGTGCCGTCCAGAGCCAAGTCAACGAGACCTTTACCAAGACCATTACGACCATCGGTCTTAAAACCGTGTCCAGCCTGCTCGACTACATGAGCACCGATCAAGTGAGCAACTTTATCGCCAACCTGTCCTCGACGCTCGGCGATTCGGTCCAGGACCTGCAAGACGTTCAGGCCAGCGCAACGTCGCTGGCGGGCATTTTGAGTTCCACGTCCGATTCGCTGACGTCGGCGAGCGGTATGCTCAAGCAGACGGGCACGGTCGATGAGTCGACTAAGCAGCTGATGGAGCATGCCAAGAGCGGTATGAGCGATTCCAAGGAAGCGCTGAAGGACGCCAACGACGCCATCAACGCCGCGATTGACGGAAGCGCGGGCTCGTTTGACAACGTGTCCGCCGAGCTTGCGAAAGCATTCGATGCCGCGAATCAACATGTGGACATTACAGTGTCCCAGCTCAACGATGCCGCGGCGGCGCTCAACACGCGTGCCGACGATATCGACGCCACTGCTGACCAGCTCCGCAGCTTTGCCGATCAGGTGACTGACGAAAAGCTCCAGGACAGCCTCAAGTCTGTGGCAACATCGCTGGGCAGGATCGCGGTGGAGTATCGCAACAACGCCAAGGACCTGACGGCAACCGCTAAGTCCCTTTCTGACAGCATGGCAGAGGTCAACAGCACTCGTGCCGAGGTCGACCAGGCCATCGCCGATGCCAAGGCGGGTATCTCGGGTGCCAAGTCCGACTATGATTCCACGTTCTCGGTTAAGGCCAAGGAGCTCAAGAAGACGGTTTCGGGCATTCTGGACTCGCTGAACAGCATCTCGGGCGATCTGGATAGTGCCGTAGACGGTCTGACCGACGCATCCGGTTCGCTGGCAAAGGGCCTCTCTAAGGCTGCAAAGCTCGTCAACAAGGCTTCTGACCAGCTGGGCGAGGCAGCGGACAAGATTAGCGCTTTCAAGGACGAGCTCGATGGTGCCCTTATGTCGGACGATTTGGCCACGATCAAGACGATGATCGGCAACGACCCCGATGGTTTGGCCGCGTCGCTTTCCGGTCCCGTCGCGCTCGACCGCAAGCCGGTCTATCCGATCCGCAATTACGGCTCTGCCATGGCGCCGTTCTACACGATCCTGTCGCTCTGGGTCGGCTCGATCGTGCTGGCTGCCATGATGAAGGTTTCGGTCGACGATGAGCTCATCAACGAGCTCATCCCCGTGCGCCTGCACGAGATCTATCTGGGCCGTTACCTGTTCTTTGGCGGTCTGGCCCTGCTGCAGGCAACACTCGTATGCGCAGGCGATATCCTGTTCTTTGGCATCCAGTGCGACAACCCGCTGCAGTTTGTGCTGGCGGGCTGGGTTGCGAGCCTCGTGTTCTCCAATATCGTCTACACGCTTACGGTGTCGTTTGGCGATATCGGTAAGGCACTCGCTGTCGTGCTGTTGGTTATGCAGGTCGGTGGTTCGGGCGGCACGTTCCCCATCGAGATGACCGGCCCCGTGTTCCAGGCAATCTATCCGTTCCTGCCGTTTACCCACGGCATCAACGCCATGCATGCCGCCATGGCCGGTGCCTACCATATGGAGTACTGGATTGAGCTGGGCATTCTGACGAGCTATCTGATTCCGTCGCTGGCCCTGGGCGTGGTCTTCCGTCGCCCAGTCATCAAAGCCAACGACTGGATTATTGAAAAACTGGAGTCGACCAAATTGATTTAGCGCGGCAATGTGGCGTTGACGGAACATCGAGGCTTTCCTGCTCGATACTTTAGCGGGCTGGATTGCGGTGCAACGCTGGTTGTTGCTACAGTAGCGGGGCGTGCCGGGGGTCCGGTGCGTCCCGTTTTTATTTGACCATGAGGCGGCACGCGGCCATACGCGTGCGGACACCACGCCCAGTTTGAGTGTGAGGATGTTCCATGGCCCAATACGCTGCCAACGAAATCGAAAACATGCCCGATAGCCCTGTTGCTCGCGAGGACCTGGGTGCGGGCGGCACCTCCCGTGGTGCTGGTGCTCGTTCGCCGTTGTTCTGGAAAGTTCTACTGCTTTCGGTGGCGATTATCTGGGGCTACTCCTTCACCACTATGAAGGACGCGCTCGACACCATTCCGGTGTTCGAGCTGCTCTATATTCGTTTTCTTCCCGCGGCGCTGGTCATGCTTGTTATCTTTCGCAAGCGCATCGCCGCCCACCTTAACGCTCGCAATCTGATTGTCGGTCTGAGCATGGGCGCGCTCATGTGGGCAGCCTATGCCTTGCAGACGGTCGGTCTGGCTCAGACCACGGCGGGTAAGAACGCTTTTTTGACGGGCACCTATTGCATTTTGGTCCCGTTCGCGAGCTATTTCCTAAGCGGCGAAAAGCTCACTCGTTACAACTTGGGCGCCGCATTGCTCTGTCTGGCGGGCATTGGCCTGGTGGCGCTCGATAGCGTCGAGTTCAACATCGGTGATGCCATCACGCTGGGCGGTGCGGTCTTCTTTGCTATCCAGATGGCGGTGACCGCCAAGTACGGTCGCAAAATGGACATCAACGTCATCACGTTTTGGATGTTTGTGGGCAACGGCGTGCTGAGCCTGATCTCGTCGCTGCTATTCGAGACCCAAGCGCCTCTGTCTGTTTGGACGCCGAGCTTTATCAGTGTGATGGCGTTTCTCTCGGTGGGCTGCACATGCGTGGCTCTGCTCATCCAAAACGTCGGCCTGGCGCATGTCCCGGCCTCGACGGGCTCGCTGCTCCTTTCGATGGAGTCGCCTTCGGGTGTGCTGTTCTCGGTGCTGTTGATGGGGGAGGCGCTCACCTCGCGCCTGCTTGCCGGCTTCGCGCTCATCTTTCTGTCGATCATTTTGAGCGAGACGCATTTCGATTTCTTGCGCCGAAAATCTCGCCCGCAATTGTAAACAACTTGTTGCGCCGCCCTCCCAGGGCGGCATTTTTTATGTCATGCCCTTACAGTTGTGCCTTGCACTTTACGCTATCAAAGTGCGTGCTGCAAAAACGTTACTGGAGGGCATCTATGGCACCAGCTCTGTCCGATTTTCAACCGCAACCAGCGCCTCAGGCTACCACAGCGGCGCAGATCGCTATCGGTGACGGTCTTGTCGCAGAAGCTCAGGCTTTTGCAGACGAGCTCGCTGCGTGGCGACACGATCTACACCAGATGCCTGAGCTCGGTAACAATCTTCCGCAGACGTCTGCCTATATCCAGGCACGTCTGGACGAGATGGACATCCCCCATACCACGCTCGTCGACGGTTCCTGCGTCGTTGGCCTGATCGGTGCCGGTGCGGCCGCGGCCGCTCAGGGCAATGGCACGTGCAAGGACGAGCAGGCCGGAACGGTCGTCATGCTCCGAGGCGATATGGATGCCCTGCCCGTTGTCGAGGAATCCGGCGAGCCCTTTGCATCCACCAATGGCTGCATGCATGCTTGCGGTCACGATATGCACGCGACGGCCCTGCTTGGTGCGGCGCGCCTGCTCAAGGCCCGCGAGGCCGAGCTCATCGACGCCAATGCCACCGTCAAACTGCTGTTCCAGCCGGGCGAGGAAACCTTTGAGGGTGCCCGCGCCGCCATCGCCGACGGTCTGCTGCAGAACCCGCGTCCCCAGGCCGCCTTTGCCATGCATGTCAATAGCCAGTCGCCGCTTGGCCTGGTGCTCTACGGCAGCCCGGCGCTCTCGGGCGTGTACGGTTTCCGCATCACGCTTCAGGGCAAGGGCGGCCATGGCTCGAGCCCCGAGATCTGCATCGATCCCATCACGGCCGGCGTCCATGTGCACCTCGCGCTTCAGGAGCTTATCGCTCGCGAAGTGCCGGCGGCCAAGGAGGTCGCGCTTACCGTTGGCAAGTTCGCCGGCGGCTTGGCGGCCAATGTCATCCCCGACACTTGTGTGCTCGAGGGAACGCTGCGTGGCTTCGACGTCGAGCTCATGGAGCACCTCAAGACCCGCATCGCGGAGGTCGTTAACGGCGTTGCCACAACATATCGTACGCCGGCGACCATCGAGGCGCTCTCGGATGTTCCGCCGCTTGTACTCGACAGCGATATGACTCAGGCGTCGCTTGGCTACGTGGGCGCAGTGCTGCCCAAGGCGGCTTTCTTGCCGCTTTTCCATGCCATGGCGAGTGAGGACTTTGCGCTTATCTCGAGCGAGATTCCGAGTGCATACTTTACCGTGGGCGCGGCCGTAACCGACACGGACGAGCATTTTGCCCAGCACCATCCCAAGGCACGTTTTAACGATGCCGAGCTTCCCCTCGGTGCCGCGGCCTATGCCGCCGTCGCTTTGGGCTATATCGCCGACCACCGGTAGCACCCAACCTTGCCTTTCAAGCCTGCGGGCATGGCCATAAGGCCTATGCCCTTGTCTTTCAAGGCAATCTTGGGCACTACCGGCGCCCGGCGCAGGCTATTCGTTTTTTTAAAAGGAGCGGTATGTCCCAGCAGCGTAAGTTCTTCCCCGGCTGGCTCGTGGTGACCTCCGGCTTCGTGATCATGGCCACGTGCTACACGATTTTCGTCAACTGCATGAGCCTGTTCCAGCCGCTGATCGTCAGCGACCTCGGGATTACGCTTGCCCAGTACAACATCTCCAATGCCATCTCCACCGTGGTGAGCGTTGTGGGTTCGCTCGTTATCGGCCATGTTGCCGATAAGGTGAGTGGCCGCGTGTTGGGCTCGCTCACCGTTATCGCTACCTCGGCGGTGCTCGCGGGCATGAGCTTTGTGGGTGAGCTTTGGCAGGTCTATGTGCTCTTTGCCGTTTCGGGCTGCTTCGCTGTGGCCTCGACCCGTCTGCTCATTAGCCTGGTGACCGCCAACTGGTTTACCGCCAAACGCGGCCTTGCCATTTCCATCGCACTTTCGGGTTCGGGCTTTGGCGGAGCCATTCTCTCGCCGATCGTGAGCTCGCTTATCGTGAGTGTGGGCTGGCGCTCTGCGTTCCTGGTACTCGCTGCCGTCTGCATGGTGGCGGCACTGCCCATCACGGCCTATTCCTTCCGCACCAAGCCTTCCGAGATAGGCCTTAAGCCGCTCGGCGAGAACCCGGGCGATCCGTCCGTCTCGACGGCTGGCGACAAGGACGAGCACACGGCGCCCGAGGTTAGCGTCGGCTGGTCGCGCATTAAGAAGAGCCCGGCGTTTTGGCTGCTTGTCGTCGCCTTCCTCTTTATGGGTCTCGTTAACGGCGCCATCTTGCCCAACCAGGTCACCAACATGACGAGCGTTACCGTCAACGGCGCCAAGATTGTCACGGGCGGCCACGATCCCATGTGGGCAGGTACCGTGCTTTCGGCCTACATGGTCACCGTCGTTATCGCCAAAATTTCGCTCGGTGCGATCTATGACCGCTTTGGCCTGCGCTTTGGCAATATCCTTGGCTCCGTTGCGTGCATTATCGCCTGCGTGGCGCTGTGCTTCCCGACGACGGACCTCGGTCCTATTGTCGCCGCTGTGAGCTTTGGTATCGGAACGTGCATGGGCACCATCACGCCTACCATCGCCGCGTCCAAGCAGTTTGGCATGGCCGACCTCGGCAAGGTCACGGGCACCATCACCTCGCTCGAGATGGTCGGCGGCACCGTAGGCGCCATTGTCTCGGGCGTGCTGTTCGATGCCACGGGCTCCTTTGCAAGCACCTGGATCGTGTGCCTGGCGTGCTCCGTGCTCATGCTCGTGTTCCTGCTGGCATCCGAGCCCATCGCCGCCAAGCTGCGCGCGAGCGTGGCGGGGGAGTAGACGTCCGTCGCTCTTTTCTGTTCGTCCCGTTCTGTCCGTGGCCGCCTTGGAAGCCGAATGGATGCTCGTACCATCATTCTGTTTCCAAGGCGGCCACGGGCCTACGAAATGATTCCTTTTCCTCCGTCCCTAAGGGATCACGTGATCCGAAGGGGACGGAGGGAAAGGGATCACAATCCGCGGCGGCGCGTCTGGCCGAACGAGTCCCCATACCCTCGTTCGGTCAGACGCGCCGCCGCGGTTTGTGTTTGTGCCGTATAATGACCACTACCTATGACGCGATACAAAAGAAAGGTGTTTGCCCATGCAGGCACAGAAGGCGGAGGGAACCCGCGACCTTATCGGCGCCGAGATGCGCGCCTGGCAAAAGATGCAGCAGATTGCGGCCGGCGTGTTCGAGCCGTTTGGCTTTAAGCCTATCGAGACGCCCGCGATCGAGCAGGTGGACGTCTTTGTCCACGGTATCGGCCAGTCGACCGACGTCGTGCGCAAGGAGATGTTCCGCGTCTTTAGCGGCGCCAACCTGGAGCGCGTCTTTACCGAGGGTACCGATACCAAGCTCAAGCCCAAGCAGCGCTTGGCGCTTCGCCCCGAGGGCACGGCCGGTGTGGTGCGCGCCGTCGTGGAGAACAACCTGGTGCCTCAGGGCTCCACGCCGTTTAAGGCCTATTACGCCGAGGCCATGTTCCGTGGCGAGCGCCCCCAGAAGGGACGCCTGCGCCAGTTCCACCAGGTGGGCATCGAGTGGCTCGGCGCTCCCGATCCGGCTGCCGACGCCGAGTGCATCATCATGCTCATGGAGTTCTACAAGCGCCTGGGCTTCGATCTTTCCAAGCTTCGTTTGCTCATCAACTCGATGGGTGACGCCCAGTGCCGTCCGGCTTACCGCGAGCAGGTCAAGCAGTTCATCCTCGATCACGCCGACGAGATGTGCGATGAGTGTCGCGAGCGCGCCGAGCTCAACCCGCTGCGTGCCTTTGACTGCAAGAACGACCACTGCCGCGAGATCATGGCCGACGCGCCGCTGATGGGCGACAACCTGTGCGACGAGTGCCGCGAGCACTACGAGCAGGTCAAGCGCTATTTGGATGCCGCCGGTATCGAGTATGTCGAGGATCCCACCTTGGTGCGCGGCCTGGACTACTACACCCGTACTGTCTTTGAGGTCGAGGCCCCTGGCGCCGGCGTCGGCTCCATCGGCGGCGGCGGCCGCTACGATGGCCTGGTCGAGCTCGAGGGCG
>CABQZS010000034.1 GCA_902468695.1 uncultured Collinsella sp. | reverse complement strand
TCGGGCCGCCTCATCGGCGTGCTCGGCATCGAGGATCCGCTCAAGCCCGGGGTCCGCGAGGCCATCGCCGACCTGCATGCGCTGGGCGTCAAGCACGTGGTCATGCTCACGGGCGACTCCGAGCGCACGGCCGAGCGCATTGCGCGCGAGGCGGGTGTCGACGAGTTTAAGGCCGAGCTGCTGCCCGAGGACAAGTACGCTTATGTGGAGCGCATTAAGAGTGAGGGGCGCCATGTTGCCATGGTGGGCGACGGCGTCAACGATTCGCCGGCGCTTGGTTTGGCCGACGTGGGCCTGGCGATGGGTGGCGGAAGCGACATCGCCAAGGAGGTCGCCGATATCATCCTGACCGATACGGATCTGGCTGCAATCGTGCGCCTGCGCCGTATGAGCCAGGGTCTCATCGACCGTCTGACGAGCTCCTACTCCAAGGTGATGCTCACCAACTCAGCACTCTTGGCGCTGGGCATTACCGGCGCGATTACGCCGCAGGCGTCGTCGCTGCTGCACAACGGCTCGACGATCGCCTACAGCCTGAGCAACGCGAAGGCATACCTGCGTTAGGGTTTTCGATTGAGCTTATGGCCTGCATTCGGGCGGTACCGCAGTCGCCAGGGTGCAGACCTTTTTAGGCAAGTGCAGCTTTGATGGCGGGACTTTCTGCGAGCTGCTCGGCTGCCTTTTCGTCGGAGCTGTCGAGTGCTGCCAGGCTGCGGTAGACCCACTCGTTGACCTGGGTGTTCTTGACGCCTGCGGTCTGCATAAGGGCGCCTACCTCGCGGATTGCTGCGAGCAGATCGGCCTTGGGGCCCACGAGCTCGACCGTGAGGTCGTGGTAGGCGGTCACTCCGCGGTTTTCGCTCACGTGGTCGATAAAGCCCTCAACGGTCTCGAGCTGCTGGGCGAGAGCCGCATCATCGTCAGCGTCCAGCGCGACGAGTGCGTTCGATACCGTGAGGGCGGGATGTCCGCAGGGGACAAAGCCCTCGATGACATCCATAGCTTCGGTAATGGTTGAGCCCAGGCCTGCGAGGGCATTGACGAGTTGCTGCTTGGTATCCATAACGGTCCTTTCGACGGGTCAATTTTGCTTGGCGAAAATATACGTGACGCGATCGGTAGCAAAAGTGCGAAGTGTGGTGCACATTAGGGTCTTCACAGCTCGTGCATAGAGCAGCTGTCTACCTTTAGAACGTGGTAAGATAGCTATCCACGAGCGGGGGTCACCTCGCGCGTACCTTGAAAAGTCGACGGCTATCGGGTGCCAGCGCGCTCGATGCCATCCAGACTTTCCCGACATTCGGGGGCGACTGGTTTCGACACGATAGCTCTGAGAGAGGAAGCAAGCCGAGGTCTCCTCGCCTCGTTAAATAGGGGTACCGTCAAATTGAATTGACAACAACTCTTCTTTTGAGCCTATGGCTCTCGCTGCTTAGTTTATAGCGGCGCGTCAACCCGGTGATTTCCCCGACACCGGCGCGACGTCATTTTAGGGGAATGCTCCCGCGCGCGTAATCGGTATGGCGCGGGCTAAGACCGAACCGGTCGGGATGCCGCGAGCGTGTCGCTGCGCGCAAAGCGTCCGAGACTAAACCAGCGACTGAGCTTGGAGATGCCAATCAGGGGGCTTTCGTGGACCGGAGTTCGATTCTCCGCGCCTCCACCAATAGTTACAGGCAGGTAGAGAAGTGTCTCTACCTGCTTTTTTATTACATATAGATACCGCGGAGAATCGAACTCTATGCAGGGCGCGAGCGTTAAGCAAACGCGAAGCGTTTGTAGCGAGCGGGCGAGGACGCCGGCAGGCGGCCGAAGCCGGTGCGGGTTCGCGAAGCGAACACGCGGATTCTCCGCGCAATGCCCCAGCTAGATATAGATGCGATGCCGATCGGGCGTCTTGCCCCGGCCTCAACCCATCAACGGATTCCCCAAACCGCGGAGAATCGAACTCTACGCAGGGCGCGGGCGTTAAGAAAACGCCTCAGTGACGCAGAGTGGGATGTACTTTCCCAATGGCAGCCCAAGCGGAAAGTCCATCCCGGAATCCGCGCTCAGACTGGGACGCAGTTTCCGGATGACGCCGCAAGCGGAAAGCGCATCCCGGAATCTAAGCTCGGAATGGGATGCATTTTCCGGATGGCGCCTCAAGCGGAAACTGCAACCCAGAATCGAGCCGCAGAGTGGGATGCGCTTTCCCAATGGCAGTTCAAGCGAAAGTCCATCCCGGAATCGCCCCTCAGAACGGGACGTGCTTTCCGCCAGCCGCTCCGTCCTCCTCAACTCAAAACCAATGCGCTCTCTATCCCAAAACTGGGTAGAAGAAAGCCAAAACGCAATCGCAGGAGGTCAATATGACTGCAGAAGATAAGGCAAAGAACGCCGGCAAGGTTGCGCTCGTCCTGGAGGGCGGCAGCTTTCGCGGGCAATTTACCGCAGGCGTGCTCGACGTCCTCATGGAGGCCGGCGTCGAGATTCCGGCGGTATATGGCGTATCGGCCGGCGCCCTCAACGGCGTGAACTACAAGTCGCACCAGATCGGCCGTGCCAACCGCATCAACCTGGCTTTCTGCAACGACAGCCGCTTCATGGGCGCCGCATCGTTTGCGTCCACGGGCTCTATTGTGGGTTACGACTTTATCTTCAACGATGTCCAGGACCGCCTGGATCCTTTTGACAACGAGACGTTCGACGCGAGCCCCATCGAGATGTACGCCGTCGCGACGGATATGCTCTTTGGAACCGCCGCGTACCTGCCGGTCAAAAGCGCCGTACTTGACCTCGATGCCGTGCGCGCATCGACGTCGCTGCCGCTGGTGACGCCGCCGGTCGAGATTGGCGGGCACAAATACGTCGACGGCGGCGTAGCCGATTCGGTCCCCATCGAGCACGTGCTGGAGGAGGCGGGCTTCGATCGCGCGGTTGTCATTGTCACGCAGGACCGTTCGTACGAGAAAAAGCCCTACGAGTTTATGCCCGCCGCACGCGCCCGCTATGCCGACTACCCCTACCTGCTCGAGGCTATCGAGACGCGCCACGACCGCTATAACATCCAGCGCATGCATCTGTGGAAGTATGAGCGCGAGGGTCGCGCGCTGGTCGTTGCTCCGCAAAAGCCGGTCGAGGTCGGCCACGTTGAGCACGATTCTGCAAAGCTGCTCGATCTGTATATTCAGGGCCGCCAGGAGGCAAAGCGTTTGCTGGGAGATATCGAAGCGTTTGTCGAGCGCTAGCGTCGCGACGTCATGACCCATGGACGACATGTGCAGAAACTCTGGTCGGAGCCAAAATACCTGTTGACTCGGGCGGCGAGCGGGGTAATATGGACGGGTTACTTGCAGAGCCCCGTGAATCTCTGTAACAACACGTACTGTACATGGAGGAGTCTAAGTGATTTCGAAATCGACTCACTACGCCAAGCAGGGCGAGGTCCAGCGCAACTGGGTTCTCGTCGACGCCGATGGTGCTGTCCTGGGCCGTCTTGCCACCCAGATCGCAATGATCCTGCGCGGTAAGAACAAGCCCCAGTTCACGCCCAACAGCGACTGCGGCGACTTCGTTGTCGTCATCAACGCCGATAAGGTCCAGCTTACCGGTAACAAGGCCGACACGAAGACCTATTATCGCCACAGCGGCTACAACGGCGGCCTCAAGGCTGAGAGCTTCCGCCAGGCTATGGAGAAGCACCCGGAGAAGGTCATCGAGCGCGCCGTTCGCGGCATGCTGCCCAAGACCACCCTCGGCCGTGCCCAGATGACCAAGCTTAAGGTCTACGCTGGTGCCGAGCATCCGCACGCTGCCCAGAACCCCACGAAGATTGAGCTGGAGGCTTAAAGATGGCTGAGAACACCGTTGTCTACCAGGGTACCGGCCGTCGTAAGAACGCCGTCGCCCGCGTCCGTCTCGTCCCCGGCACCGGCAAGGTGACCATCAACAAGCGTGACGCCGAGCAGTATTTCGGCCGTCATCAGCTCGTTGAGAACGCCCTTGCTCCCTTCAAGGTGACCGACACCGCCGGTCAGTTCGACGTTATCGCTCTGTGCGATGGCGGCGGCATCTCCGGTCAGTCCGGCGCTCTGCGCCTGGGCATCGCTCGCGCTCTTCTGAACGCTGGCGATTACCGTGCTGACCTCAAGAAGGCCGGTTTCCTTACGCGCGATGCTCGCGTGGTCGAGCGCAAGAAGTACGGCCTCAAGAAGGCTCGCCGCGCTCCCCAGTTCTCCAAGCGCTAAGGTTTTATCTCCTTACGAGATACAATGTACAAGCGGGGCCTACCGACTGCTCGGTGGGTCCCGCTTTTCTTTTCGACTAGGGTGGGCGGCTTCGTTTTGCCCACTTGGGAAGGAGCGATCCTATGCCCCAGAACATCTTCGGTACCGATGGCGTCCGTGGCGTCGCCAACGCCGACCTCTCGTGCGACCTCGCGTTTCGCCTGGGTCGTGCGGCGACCAAGTTCCTTGGCCCGGACATCTGCATCGGCCGCGATACGCGTCTTTCGGGCACCATGCTCGAGAGCGCGCTGACCGCCGGCATCATGGCCGAGGGCGGCCGTCCGCACTGCTGCGGCGTTATCCCTACGCCGGCCGTGGCACTGCTCACCGTTCAAAACGAGCTTGACGGCGGCATCGTCATCTCTGCTTCGCATAATCCGCCGGAGTTCAACGGCATCAAGTTCTTTAGCCGCAAGGGCATGAAGCTCCCCGACGCGGTTGAGGAAGAGATCAGCGCCTGGGTCATGTCCGAGGAGGCCATGGCTGCCGACACGCTGCCGACCGGCGCCGGTGTGGGTCACATCATCAAGATGAAGGACGCCCGTAAGGCATATGTCGATCATGCCATCAGCACGCTCGACGGCCTAAAGCTCGACGGCCTGGTTGTTGCCGTCGACTGCGGTCACGGTGCTTCCTGCCAGACCACGCCTGCCGCGCTGCAGCGCCTGGGCGCCACGGTGCATGCCATCAACACCGATTACTGCGGCACCGACATTAACGTCGAGTGCGGCTCCACGCACCTTGAGCCCCTGCGCGAGCTCGTGCTGCGCACCCACGCCGATATCGGCCTGGCCCACGACGGCGACGCCGATCGCGTGCTGTTCGTTGACAGCGAGGGTAACGAGATCGATGGCGACTACATCCTGGCTATCTGCGGCTCCGACCTTGCTGCTCGCGGCAAGCTCGCCAACTCCGAGATCGTCTCGACCGTCATGTGCAACCTGGGCTTCTCCATCGCAATGAAGGAGCAGGGCTTTGAGATGGTTCAGACCGCCGTGGGCGACCGCTACGTTCTTGAGCGCATGCTCGAGGACGGTGCTGTTATCGGTGGCGAACAGTCCGGCCACATCATCTTCCTGGAGCACAACACCACCGGCGACGGCCTGGTGACGGCTCTGCAGCTGCTGGCCGTGCTCAAGCGCACCGGTCGTACCCTCACCGATCTTGCCGGCATCATGAAGAAGTACCCGCAGGTGCTCGTCAACGTGCATTCCGATAACAAGGCTGGTCTGGACGATTGCCAGCCCATCTGGGATGCCGTCGCTGCTGCCGAGAAGGAGCTTGACGGCCGCGGCCGCATTCTGGTGCGCCCGAGCGGTACCGAGCCGCTGGTCCGCGTGATGGCCGAGGCCGAGACGCACGAACTGACCCAGCGCGTTGTTGACGACATCGTCGAGGTTGTCAAGCGCGAACTTCCCTAATGGTCAAAAACCGTTGCCAAGTGGTAAACTGTTAAGGTTATTTTGATTGATTGGTATGTCCGAGGGGGAGCATGTTCACTAAAGTCCTAAGGTCTTTTGGTATGCGTGGTCGAGTCCTTACGCTGGATGCTCCCATCTCGGGCGACGTCATTCCGCTTTCCGAGGTAAACGACCAGACGTTTGCCACCGGCCTTTTGGGCCAGGGCGTGGCGATTCAGCCCACCGGAACGCGTGTGATTGCACCGGCTGATGCCAAGGTCGAGGCCATTTTTCCCACGGGACACGCTGTTGCGCTTAACACGGTCGATGGTCTGGACGTGCTCATCCACGTTGGCCTGGACACTGTTCAGCTCGAGGGCAAGCACTTTACCGTACATGCGCAAGTGGGCGACATCGTCCATAAGGGCGATGTACTTATTGAGTTCGATCGCGAGGCAATTGCTGCCGAGGGCTACGATGTGACGGTTCCCATCTTGGTGTGCAACTCCGTTGAGTTCTCGAGCATCAAGGGCTCCGTTGGCGTGCATGTCGAGGAGATGGATCAGCTCATCGTTGCTCGCGAGCGCTAGCAAGTGCACGTGGCCATTAGCCTACAATTCAAACACGTTTACGGAGGGCGCCCTTGAAAGAGGGCGCCCGCCGTGGCAAGATGGGATTTGTCCGAGGCTAAACAGCTTCGGGTCACCGTGGACGGGCAGGGGCCTCGACGCGGCTAGACACGAGACACATACATTACGCGACCTCGCCCTGGTGGCCGCACACGTTGGTTGCGGCCGACGCGGGCCGCGGGCAAGTGCTTGTAAGGGAGCCTTGCCTCTCTTGTACGAGAAAGGACGCGTAATGAAGATCATTAAAGCTAAAGACTACGAGGATATGAGCCGCAAGGCCGCCAATATTATCTCGGCGCAGGTTATCCTCAAGCCCGACTGTGTGCTGGGCCTTGCCACCGGCTCCACCCCGATCGGTGCCTACAAGCAGCTCGCTGCTTGGTACGAGAAGGGCGACGTCGACTTTGCCGAGGTCAGCACCTATAACCTGGACGAGTATCGCGGCCTTTCGCACGACGATCCCCAGAGCTATCACTACTTCATGCGTGAGAACTTCTTCGATCACATCAACATCGACCTGAACAACACGCATGTGCCCGACGGTTCCAACCCCGACGCCGCCGCTGCCTGCTCTGAGTACGACAAGATCGTCGCCGAGGCCGGTTACCCGGATCTGCAGCTGCTCGGTATTGGCAACAACGGCCACATCGGCTTCAACGAGCCAGATGACCACTTCTCCAAGGGTACGCACTGCGTCGACCTCACCGAGAGCACCATTCAGGCCAACAGCCGCCTGTTCGACAGCATCGACGATGTTCCCCGTCAGGCCTACACCATGGGTACCCAGACCATCATGTATGCCCGCATGATCCTGGTCGTCGCCAACGGCGAGGCCAAGGCTCAGGCCGTGCATGACATGTGCTATGGTCCGGTTACGCCCGAGTGCCCGGCTTCGATCCTGCAGCTGCACACCAACTGCGTTGTCGTTGCCGACGAGGCCGCCCTTTCGCTCTGCGAGTAGCGCGAATCCTGCACCTCGACATAGCCTTGCCTAAGGCCTCCGCTTTGCGGGGGCCTTTTTGCTATCCCTTTCCGCCCACTTGACCAAAACTTGCCGCAAGCTTGACGAATGCCGGATGTCCAACAGCTTGATTCATTCTATACCAGATTCTATGCAAAAATGCCACTAGAAGGTCGTAGACGGTAGCGGGTGCTAGGCGAGTTGAATGACATGGCTGGACCTTGTTCATCTGCGTTACACTGCCGCTTAGATGGGACAAGCTGACAAGCTCATTTACCTGCTTAAAGACCGATTAGTCGGGGGATTAATAACAATCGGCCCTCGCTGTACAAAAACTTGCCGCTTGCGTACCAAAAGACACCCTAAAACACAAGGTCGCTCTATTCATAGCGCGGCTTGTATGGTCTTGCGGCTACAGTGTCCATACGGTCGAGTTGAGGAGCGGGCATGGTAAACGATTTGAGCAGTATAGACGACCTCGAGCTGATGCCGCTGGGCGGAGGCTATATGGTGCGACGCGAACGCTTGATGAATGAGCTTATCGCCAAGGGCCGAAAGGCCGGCATCGTGGTTCTTTATGCGCCCGACGGGTTTGGGAAGACCTCGGTGCTGCTGCAGTACACCCATGAGGTTAAATGCGACCCGACGCGAGGCCCCGTGCGGATTATCGAGGCCGATCGTGCCACTGGGCGCGAGGTGTTTATGCAGCTCGAGGTGGTTACCGAAGAACTCAAAGACAAACCGCACTCCCTTATCGCGATTGATAATGTGCCAAACCTCGATCAGCACGATACCGAAGACCTCATCGACAGGATTCGCGGCCTGCGCGCTATGGGGATAGGGGTCTTTATCTCCTGCCATCCTTCAAATCGTCAGCTGATTCATGGGCTGGGCGATTCGGTTAAGATCAATGCGCAGATGCTCAAGGTGCATGCCTATGAGTATTCGGCGTGGGCATCGGCGTTTTCGATCAGCACATCGCTCGACTTTTATCAGCTCACGCAGGGCGTGCCCGAGCTGGTTTCGGCATTGCAGACGGGTCTGTATGGCCAAGGCGACGTAGCCGGCCTGCTCGAAAACGAGATTGTCAACGTATATGGCGCGGCACTTGTCGATCTGGCTTCGCTCGACAATAATGCGCTGTTTTGCGTGGCATGTCTCATGGTTTTGATGGGCGAGGGCAATATCGCAGAACTCGAGGCCTGCGGGGTGAGGCTGTCGATGGTCGACCAGTCCTACTTTGTACGCGACTACCCGATCTTTGGCTTGGATCCCGCCGAGCGGAGTTTTACGTGTCTGGGTACGGAGGATAACGGACGCTTGCGTTTGCGTAAGTTGGTGGCCGAGGTTCGCCCCGAACTTGTTCCGAGGGCGGCCCGGATTTTGCTTAAGGCGGGCCGATGCGATGCGGCGATGGGCCTGGCGGACGCCTTTTTGGACCGTGAAGCGGTCCTTGAACTTGCTGGGCAGTATGGGGTCGATCTTGCTCTGACGGGGCACGGGGCCGATATCTGCCGAGCAGCGCTGGGCACGATTGATGCCGACGATCCGGCTCCAGAGCCAACGCCTGCCGAGGCGCTCGGCGTATATCTGGCAGCGGTCAGCGTGTCCAATACAAAGCTCGCTCGCTATATGGCATCGGTTATCGAGCGCGGGGGCGAACGGGCGGCCCGCGAAATAGACCCTGTTTCATGGAGGGTAGCCCAGACACTGACGGCTGTTTGCTATGGGGACAACGGGCTTGGGCTTCCTACGAACCTGGCCGTGCCAGAAATAGAGACGTCCCACACCGCACTCGACATGCTGTCCGCGCATATCGAGGTCAAGCGCTGCCTGACCGAGCGGGGAGATGACGGCGGCGTTCTACAGCAGCTCAAAACGAGCAAGGCCTACGACTGCGAGCTCGACATCGCGGGGATTGTTATGCGGGCCGATAACATGCTGGTGGAGCTCTTTGACGGATCGTTTTCGGGAACCGACGAGCGCGACGACGAGATGGCGCTGGTGCGGGAGGCGCTCGACGTACGTGGGCTTAAGGCGATGGCTATCTGGGTGCGCATGGTGTTGGCGGCACGGCGGCTCCTTTCCGGCTTGCCGGTAACCGACGACGCGGCGTTCAACGAGCTCGATCGTTTTGCCGTGCGCATGCGCGACAACCAGATTCAGCTGTTTGGCCTGTTGCTAGAAGGTTGGCAGTCGCTGGCAGAGGGACGGCCGGTTAATGCAAAGTTCCGCGCGGTCCAAGTGCTCAAACTTGCCGAGGAGTCGATTGCGTACATGCGCGATAACGCATTGCTGCTGGAGCGCGCGGCATATCTGCGTAACACCTCGATGGTTTCGGTGCGCGAGGAAGCGGAGCTACTCGATATAAGCCAGACGCAGGTTGGTGGCGCAGAAGCCTGGATGGTGGCGCTGCATTTGGCCTGTGCGGGCCGAGACAGCGACCTTGCGGCCTGGATGTCCATGAATCGTGCGGGGATTCTAGAGCCATCGTATCGGCTCTTTGCGCGCCTTGCCATGCATTGTCTGGGCGAGCCGGCGGGCAGGATACGCAAGAAGCTTCCCGTGCGCGAGCTGTCGCGGTACTCGCTGCGTGACGATTTGGAAGGGGAGGGCGAGCGTCTGTTCCAGGCCGGCGAGGTTGAAGCCGTTGATACCATCGACCATATCGAGATTCGCATGTTTGGTGCGTTTCGCGCCGAGCGCGACGGGTTTCCCATCACGGACAAAATGTGGCGCCGCAAGAAGGCGGCGACACTTGCCGAGCGGCTTGCGCTGGGCATGGATGCGCTCGTCGATCGTGAGACGCTGGCCATGGAGCTGTGGCCCCATGCCGAGTTCAATAGCGCCCGCAACAACCTGTACTCGACGATATCGCGCTTGCGGTCGGCTTTGGGGCCGACGCCGGATGGCCAGTCGTGTGTGCTCATCCAAAATGAATGCATCGGACTCAACGGTGACTACGTCAAGACCGATGTACGGCTGTTTGACCAGATAAGCCGCGAGGTTTTGGGAAATCGCACGGGTGCGCGCGGGCCCCATTTAGTTGAGCTGTGCCTTAAGATTGAGCAGCTTTATGCCGGACCGTTGTATGTTCCCAATGGCTGTAATCCCACCTACTTTTTGCGCATGCGGCGCATTATGCAGTCAAAGTACATCGATTGCATGATTAAGGGAGCAAATGCCGCTCTAGAAGAAAACGATCTGCAGTCGGCGATTTGGCTGGCGGAGTCGGGGCTTCGACAGGAAACGGCGCGTGAGGATATGGTGCGCTGCGCCATGCGCGTCTACAGTGCGGCGGGGCGACGGCGCGATATCGTCGAGCTATACAGCGGGCATATGCACCATCTGAGGGAGCAGGTCAATGGCGTGCCCGAGCCCGAGACGCGGCGTCTATACGAGCGCTTGGTGGAGGGGCGGCTCAATCGCGTGCTGGTCGAGCGATAAAAAACGGGCGCCCGAAGTACTTGGGCACCCGTAAGCTTGCTATGTGTTGGCTCGCCGGATCATTGGCTCTTAGACGAGCTTGATCTTCTCGATGTCCTTGCGCGAGGACTCGCGATACAGCGAGAACTTGCGGCCGATGACCTGGACGACCTCGGCGTGGCAGCGCTCAGCGAGCTCTTCGGCGGCTTCGCGGGCGGAAAGGCTGGAGCCATCGAGCACGGAGCACTTAACGAGCTCGTGCTTCTCCAGATAGGCGACCGTCTGCTCGACGGTGCCTTCGTTGACGTCGGACTTGCCGATGATGATGGCGGGGTTGAGGTGATGGGCCATGCTGCGAAGCTGCTTGACCTGGGCTCCTGTCAGTGCCATGGGTTCTCGCTTTCTATGTATGGGGCGCCCCGCGACGGGGCCTTAATCTACGTGAGCTTCCCACGATAGCGCAGGAACGGCGTGGTGTGGAGCGCGTTTGCCCAGTTCAAAAAGAATGCGGATGCCGAGTGAGTGGGCGGCGCGGGCTGCGAACAGGCTATGAGCTGGGCGCAGAGACCGGCTCCCAGGCGATAAACGCCCAACGAACCTTGCGGACGTGGTCGAGCATATAGCGCCCCTGCGGCACCCCTTTGGAGCCCGGCTCACCGGCATGGGGGTTCTCAATCATGTGTTGGGCGATGTAGTCGCGCAGACGGTCGATCTTATCCTCGTTGCCATGCTCGAGCATACGGGAGAAGTCTGCCACGCCCGCCTCAAGGCTATCGAAAGTATCGCGACGAGGCGATTCAAAGTATGTAACCTGCGGCAACGCACCCATCTGAATGAGGATATTAAAAGCATACACAAAGCCATTACTGCAGGTAACCGAGGCACCGATGGCGTTCATCAAGTGCAGATCATAGCGCGGGCTGGAGTTGGCGACCATCGTGACAGCGCAACGTCGACGAGCCGTACGATCAAGCTTGGCAAGTGCACCTTTTAGATTGGTCGTCGTAACCGACCGACTGGCAAAGGCAACATCCACCGCTTTCGCGACCGGTCCAACCAAATCCCAATCATCATCCCAAGCAAGCTCAAGTGGCGTAATCAGGTCCTCGAGCCCATAGTACTCAATGCCAGCATCAAGGGTGCCCAACATGGCAGGAGAGAAGTCGGCAGCAATCACGGAATGCCCAGCCAGAGCAAGCGGAATAGCAATCGACCCAGCCCCACACCCCATATCCAGCACCGATTCACCAGGCTTTAACGCCAACAGCTTTATAAAATCCCGGGCATACGGAGCAGTCTCAAGCGGCCGAAAATGCCGAGCCCTTTTATCCCACTCAAAAGAATCATCAGCCCGCCGCCGACCAGCTTGCAGCCGCATCCACTCCTGATTCCAATCAGCAGAAAGAAGCTCAGAGCGAGCATTCCCATCAACCACAGGCCAACCTCCTAGCAACAAAAAAGCGACCCCTCCCAAAAGAAGAGCCGCAACCAGCATATATCAGAAAGAACCGATCCAACGCCAAACCGCCCTCACAACCAAGGCGGGCAGGAGCGAAGCGACTGCCATACGGGATAGAACCCAACTGAGGTCCCGTTGTGCGGGAGCCCCGGGGAGGGCAAATATATAAGGTCGATCGCGAGTTCCGCACGAGCCGGAGAGCACTTAATGTGCTCTCCGTGCGAGTCAGGACTGTCCGAGCAGGCGACCTTATATATTTGCCCTCCCCGGGGCTCCTCGCCAGTCCCCTCAGCTAGTTCTTCAGCGAGTTCAGCGGTGCCGGGAATCGACCACCGCGGTGGGCAAGCACGGTGCCGGCGTTGGGGTTCACCGGCATGATGGGCGCACGGCCGAACAGGCCACCGTACTCGACGCAGTCGCCCACGCCCTTGCCGATGGCAGGGATCACGCGCACGGCCGTGGTCTTGTTGTTGATGACGCCGATGGCCATCTCGTCGGCGATGATGCCGGCGATGGTCTCGACCGGGGTGTCGCCGGGGATGGCAATCATGTCCAGGCCGACGGAGCACACGCAGGTCATGGCCTCGAGCTTCTCGAGCGAAAGCGCACCGGCCTCGACGGCGGCGATCATGCCGGCGTCCTCGGACACGGGGATGAAGGCGCCCGAGAGACCGCCGACGCTGGAGCTAGCCATGACGCCGCCTTTCTTGACGGCATCGTTGAGCATGGCGAGCGCGCAGGTCGTGCCCGGGCCACCGCAGGTGCCCACGCCGATAATCTCGAGGATGCGGGCAACGGAGTCGCCGATGGCAGGCGTGGGAGCCAGCGACAGGTCGACAATGCCCTTCTCGACACCCAGACGATGGGCGGCCTCGCGGCTCATGAGCTCGCCGGCTCGGGTGATCTTAAAGGCGGTCTGCTTGATCTTCTCGGCGACTTCCATCATCGATGCGGAATCGGGCAGCGTCTCCAGGGCTGCGGCCATAACGCCGGGGCCCGAGACGCCTACGTTGATGACGGCGTCGGCCTCGCCACCGCCGTGGACGGCGCCCGCCATAAACGGGGAGTCCTCGACCATGTTAGCAAAGCAGACAAACTTGGAAGCGCCGACGGAATCCTGGTCGGCCGTGAGCTTGGCGGCATCGATGATGGTCTGGGCGGCCATGAGCACGGCGTCCATGTTGATACCGGCACGCAGGCTGGCGACGTTGACGCTGGAGCAGACGCGGCTCGTGGTGGCGAGCGCCTGGGGGATGGACTGGATGACGCGGCGGTCGGCGTCGCCGATGCCCTTCTGGACGAGTGCGGAGAAGCCGCCCAGGTAATCGATACCGAGCGTCTCTGCCGCGCGGTCGAGGGCATGCGCGATGGGGGTGAGGTCCTCATCCTTGCAGCACGCGGCGATCTGCGCCACCGGGGTGACGGAAACGCGCTTGTTGACGATGGGGATACCGTACTCGCGCTCGAGGTTCTCGGCGGTCTCGACCAGATGCTCAGCCGTGTGCGTCACGTGGTCGTAGATCTTCGTGCACATGCGGTCGAGGTTCTCGTCGCCGCAACCCATGAGCGAAACACCCATGGTGATGGTCCTGATGTCGAGGTTCTGCTCCTCAACCATGCCGCGGGTTTCCGCGATTTCTGCGGGCGTGATCGCCATCCTTGCGCTCCTATCTGCCAAAACGAGCATAGTCTTATCTATTCTAACGTGCCGCACGTGCCAAGTGGCGCATGCGGCACGTTTTGGTGCTCGGTTGTTTCCGTTGTGTTACTGCCCAAAGACCTCTTCGGCGATACGAGCGCTTTCGGCGGCGTCCTTGGCGTAGTAGTCCGCGCCGATCTGCTTGGCGTATTCGGGGGTGAGCACGGCGCCGCCTACGATGATCTTGACGCCCGGCACCTCGGCATGAAGCAGTTTGATGGTCTCCTCCATGGCGACGACCGTGGTGGTCATGAGCGCCGAGAGGCCGACGAGCTTAATGTCGCGCTCCTGTACGGTCTTGAGCACCTCTTGCGGGTCGACGTCGCGGCCTAGGTCAAAGACGGTATAGCCGTAGTTATCGAGCAGCATCTTGACGATGTTCTTGCCGATGTCGTGGATATCGCCTTTAACGGTGGCCACGCAGATCTTGCCCTTGTCGGCAATTTCGCCGGCGGGCATCAGGCGCTTGATGGTGTCGAAGCCCACGCGCGCGGCCTCGGCCGAGGCCATGAGCTGCGGCAAGAAGAACTTGCCCTGGTCAAAGAGGACGCCAACCTCGTCGAGGGCGGGGATAAAGTGATTGTTGATGAGGTCCATGGCGTCGTGGTCTGCCAGCAGACGCTCGGTCTCGGCAGCGATCTCGCCTTTGCGGCCCGAGACGACCATGCGACGAATCGGGTCGTCGTTGCCGTCGGTGCCGGCGGTGCCAGCAGCGGGCACAGTGTCGGTCGATGCGGCCTGAGCTGCTGCCGGGTTAGCGGCGATCTTGTACGGATCGGTCCAGCCGGCGTAGCGCTCGATGTATCCGGTCGAGCCCTCGTCCTCAACGCTCAAGACGCGATAGCTGTAGACGGTATCCATAAAGCGCTTGGAGCCCGGGTTCATGATGGGGGCGTCCAGGCCCGCGCCAAAGGCGGCGGCCAAAAAGACCGAGCCCAGCAGCGGGCGGGCAGGCAGGCCAAAGCTGATGTTCGACACGCCGAGCGCGCATTTGACGCCCAGACGCTCCTTGCACAGGGACATGGCGCGCAGGATCTGCTCGGCCTGGCGTTGATTGGTCGAGGCGGTCATGACCAGACAGTCGATGAGGATGCGGTCCGGTCCGATGCCGTAACGGGCAGCCTCGGCCACGATGCTCTCGGCGATGGCGAAGCGAGCCTCGGCGGTATCGGGGATGCCACCTTCGTCGAGCGTGAGGCCGACAACGTTGGTGCCGTAGTGGGCGACCAGCGGAAAGATCTCATCCATGATTTGCTGCTTGCCATTGACCGAGTTGATGATGGGCTTGCCGGCGTAGCGGCGCACGGCGGCCTCGACGGCTGCAGGATCGGTGGAGTCGATTTGCAACGGCAGCAGCGTGGAGCCCTGGAGCTGTTCGGTCGCCTGTTGGATGATCTTGACCTCGTCGATCTCGGGCAGGCCGACGTTGACGTCCAGGATGTCGGCGCCCTGCTCTTGCTGGCTGATGCCCTGGCTCACGACGTAGTCCAGGTCGCCGTCGCGCAGGGCCTGCTGCAGACGCTTTTTGCCGGTGGGATTGATGCGCTCGCCGATGACGGCGATCTTATGTCCGTCGCAGGGAAGGTCCACGACCGTTTGGGCGCTCGTGACCGACATGCTGGGCTTGCGGCGGCGCGGGCTGGGCGTGTGGTTGTCGATAAGCGTGCGCAAGGCCGCCATGTGCGCCGGTGTGGTGCCGCAGCAACCGCCCACGACGCTCACGCCGTCGGCGATCATGCCGGCGACGGCCTCGGCGTATTCGGGGGCTTGGATATCAAAGACGGTGTTGCCGTCGTCGTCCACATGGGGGAGTCCCGCATTGGCCTGCACCATAACGGGCTTGTCGGTAACGGTGAGCATACGTGCGGCGAGTCCTCGGAGCTCGGCCGGTCCTTGGCTGCAGTTGATGCCCAAAACGTCGGCGCCGATGGCGTCGAGCGTGATGGCGGCGACCTCGGGGCTCGTTCCTAGGAAGGTACGGCCGTCTTCCTCAAAGGTCATGGTGGCAAAGACGGGCAGGTCGGAGTTCTCGCGGCAGGCGAGGACCGCCGCCTTGATCTCGGCAAGGTCGGTCATGGTTTCGATAATAAAGAGGTCCACGCCCGCGGCGACGCCGGCGCGCACTTCCTCGGCAAAGAGGTCATAGGCCTCGTCGAAGCTGAGGGTACCCAAGGGGCGAAGCAGCGCGCCGATGGGGCCGATATCGCCGGCGACGTAGTGGGCACCGGCCGCGCGGGCGCAGGCGACAGCGGCGGCAAAGACATCTGCCACGGTGGCGGCACCGTCGAGCTTGTGGGCATTGGCGCCAAAGGTGTTGGCGGTGATCACGTCGCAGCCGGCCTCGACATATTGACGTTGGATATCGGTGATAACCTGGGGCTCCTCAAAGTTGAGCAGCTCGGGTAGGGCGCCGGCCTTCATGCCGGCCGCTTGCAACATGGTGCCCATGCCGCCGTCGAACAGCAAGTGCCCCGTGCCCTCGATGGCGGCGCGCAGGCGATCGTCCTTAATGCGCAGATCGTCGATCGTGCGCGTCTTGTACGTGGCACCGTTGCGACGTGCGGCATCAACGGGTGCCGCCAATGCAGTGCCGTCAGAATCATGAGTGATAAGCGGAGTAAACATCGAGGGCTCCTAATGGCTGGAATAGCAGGTGGTGTGGGCGGCGCGGAAGCGGCAGTGCTCGCGCATGCGGCAGATATTGCAGGTGGGGCGGCTCTGGGCGTCGTGGACTTCGCCGTCGAACAGGCCGATCACCGCGGTCACGCTCTTGGTGGGCATGAGCAGGCTGGTCGGCGTGACGGTAAGCCCGATGAGCCGCGTGGCGTTGAGCGCATTGACGATCGAGCGCTGGGCCGAGAGCGGGCAGTCGCCGTAGCCGGGGCTAAAGCGCCAGTTGCCGGCGAGCCCATGAACGGCGGCGTCCGTCTTGACCTGCTGGTCCATTTGCTCAACGGCGGCTTCTACGTAAGCGGAGCACGCGGCGTCGAGCACGGCGCCCTCCAGGGGATGTTGGGCTCCCGTGGTGCGCAGGCGACGCTCGGCGTCCATGCCGAGGGTGCATGCCATGAGCGCGGCAAAGCGGGCATCTTTGAGATGTCGATAGATATCGAGACCTCGCAGCTCAACGTTGGTGCCGACCAAGCGAATGCAAGGCTCACTTTTTTCGTCCACGCCCGTGGCATCGATGGCAAATACGCGGCGCACGCCACGGGGCTCAATGTCCAGCTCCAGACGCTCAACGACAAGCTCAATACGTCGTGACAGCTCGGGCTCAATCTGCTGGCCGCCGTAACCCAGATACCGCAGCATCTCGGCACGGTCGACACGGGGATGGTGCGCAGCATCGACACGGTAAAGCGCCGGCGACGCAAGGTCGGCCGGCACTTCGACAGCGGTTGTATCGATGTGCGGTTTTTCCATTACCCCAGGCGCTCCATAATGGTCGCGGCGATCGCAGGACGGTTCATAGTGTACAGGTGCAGGCCGTCAGCGCCGTGCTCCTTGAGGTCGCAAAGCTGGCGGGCGGCATAATCTACACCGGCTGCCTGCAGGCTCTCGGGGTCGTTCTCGTACTTGGCGAGAATCTTGATGACGGGGGAGGGCAGCGACGCGCCGCACATAAAGACCATGCGGCTGATCTGCGACTTGCCCATAAACGGCATGATGCCCGCGGTAATGGGCACGGTGATACCGGCCTTGTCGGCAAGCTCGCGAAAACGGTAGAAGCACTCGTTATCAAAAAAGAGCTGCGTTACAAAGAAGCTCGCGCCGGCGTCCTGTTTTTGCTTGAGGTGTTCGACCGAGAGGTTGAGGTCCTCACAGGCGATGTGGCCCTCGGGGTAGGCTGCGGCGCCCACGCAAAAGCCGGCGTCGACGAGCTCGGGGATGAGGTCGCGGGCGTAGGCGTAGTCTGAGGCGGGCTTGTCGTCCTCGGTCGCGCCGGCAGGGAGATCGCCACGCAGGGCCAGAATGTTTTCAACGCCGGCGGTGCGATACTCGTCGATCTTGGCGGCGATGTCGGCGTGGGTGCGGCCCACGCAGGTGAGGTGTGCCACCGAGGGCGTGTCGAATTCGCTCGAAATCATATGCGCGATGGGGGCGGTGGTGGCACCGTTGCCCGAGCCGCCGGCCGAGCAGGTGACCGAGACAAAGCTCGGCGAAAGCTTGCATAGATTGCCTGCCACTTCGCGAGCCGTGTCGAGGGTGAGCTCGCCCTTGGGCGGGAACATCTCAAACGAAACGGGCGCGGTGCCCCGGGATGCTGCCTGCTTAAAAACCTCGTCGACGCGCATATCGTGCTCCTCTAGATACGTAATAGTGTGATGTGTTGTAAGGATTCTACAGCACCACTGTGTCACGGTGGAGTTTCACTCGTTATTCGGGGATACCAATCAAAGATGCCTTGCTATCGGCTTTCTCTATAACAGAGCGGCTAATTTTGCCACGGGCTATAAAGACTGGTATTTCGCATCAAATACCAGTCTTTATAGCCCGTGGCAAATGAGCTACCCGTAAACTGTGCGGGGAGGTCTGCAATTTATACAGTTGATTGGCTGTTAAGGGTGGCAATACCGCTGCGATGCGGTAACCTCATTGATTGGTTTCGCGACAGCAACATAACGGTAATGTCGCGGAAACACGGCGAGTCTAAGCTATGACTCGTTCGTTAGTAATCAACACCGCTTCTCACGCGGTGCCGATACGAAGGGAGTTCCGTATGGCCGAACTTACTGACCG
>CABQZS010000033.1 GCA_902468695.1 uncultured Collinsella sp. | reverse complement strand
GGAACGGACACTTGCCGATGCCATCGTGAGCGAAGGCGAGCTGGCACTCGATCGCGCCCGCGCCATGGAGGCCCGCGAGGAGGCGGCGGTGCTCGCCAAAAACGAGCAGCTGCGCGCCAACCTGCTGCGTTCCATCTCGCACGACCTGCGCACGCCGCTCACCAGTATTTCGGGTAATGCCGACGTGCTGCTCGACCAGGGCTCGACCGGCACCGCCGTGCTCGACGCCCAGACGCGCCGCGGCCTGCTCCTGTCCATTCGCTCGGATGCGCAATGGCTCAACGCCACCGTTGAGAACCTGCTCGCCATTACCAAGCTCGAGGGCGGCGGCATGCATCTGTCGACTACGCTCGAGCTTATGGACGATATCGTCGAGGAGGCACTGCGCCACGTAAATCCGGCCGTGCGCGAGCACGACCTTAAGGTGGTGGCGTGCGATGAGCCGGCGCTCGTCAATGTCGATGCGCGCCTGATGGTGCAGCTGGTGGTCAATCTGGTGAACAACGCCGTCACCTATACACCCGCAGGCTCGCATATCGTGATTTCGATTGGCGTCGACGATGGGCACGTGGCGTGCTCGGTGGCCGATGACGGCCCGGGCATCGCACCCGAGGACCGCGAACGCATTTTTGAGTCGTTCTATACCGCCAACCATGGTCTGGCCGACAGCCACCGCAGCGTGGGCCTGGGTCTTTCGCTCTGCCGCTCCATTGCGTTGGCACATGGCGGTAGCATAGAGGTTGCCGCGGCGGACCCGCACGGCTCGGTCTTTACGATTGAGCTTCCCGTCGCCGACGTTTCGTTTGATAAGGAGTAACGCTGTGTCGAACTCTGCCGTAAAACCGCTCATCTTGGTCGTTGAGGACGACCCCGCCGTTCGCAACTTAATCGTTGCCGCGCTCGAGGCGCACGGCTTGCGCCATATGGCCGTGGAGACCGCCCATGCCGCCATCGCCGCCGCCTCGTCGCAGGCGCCGAGCATTGTGCTGCTCGATTTGGGCCTGCCCGATATGGACGGCGTCAAGGTGGTGGAGTCGGTGCGCACATGGTCGGGCATGCCGATCATTGTGGTCTCGGCGCGCAGCGAGGATGCGGACAAGATCCGCGCGCTCGATGCTGGTGCCGACGACTACCTGACCAAGCCGTTTTCGGTCGAGGAGCTGCTCGCGCGCATTCGCACGACGCTCAGGCGTCTCTCGTATGCGCAAACAGGCGGCGTTGCCTCCGAGGGCTCGTTCGATACCGGCGAGTTGCATATCGATTTTGATGCCGGCATCGCCACGATGGATGGCGAGGAACTGCATTTGACGCCGATCGAGTACAAGCTCCTGTGCCTGCTGGCGCATAACGCCGACAAGGTGCTGACGCACCAGTTTATCCTGCACGAGATTTGGGGCACGGCAACTAAGAGCGACCTGGCGAGCCTGCGTGTCTTTATGGGCACGCTGCGCAAGAAAATCGAGTCTGACCCCGCGCATCCGCGCTACATCCAAACCCACGTGGGCATCGGTTACCGATTGGTCACCCAAGGCTAGATCGCCAACCACCATCCCAATATGAGTTGCGGTGAAATAGTTCCTGTTTGGTTCTTTACCAGGCATTTTTAGGAACTATTCCACCGCAACTTTGTCTATTTGCCCTTGGGCTTGCTGGCGTAGAACTTCTTCTTTTTGGGCTTGCCGGCGGGGGAGGGTTTGTCGGCAAAGTTGGACTTGCCGTTGCCGGCCTGCGCGTGCGCGGGCGCCGTTGCGCGGGGCTTGCGGGCCTCGGGGTTGCGCAGCTCCTCGACGCGCTCGGCAATCTCCTCGGCACTAAAGCCGACTTCTGCCATGGCGTCCTCGATGGGCAGGCGGCGCACGATATAGCAGTGGTGCACCTTCTGGTTGCGCGCGAAGTCCTCGGGGATGGTCTGCGCCGTAATGTCCTCCAATACCACGCCCGCGCGTGCGAGCTTGCGCGTCTCGGGACGGAAGCCGCGCAGGTTGCAGCTAAAGATGGCATGGCCGCCCTGCGCGAGCAGGCGCGATACACCGGCCAAAAGTTCAACATGGTCGCGCTGGACATCCCAGGTGCGGCGGCCCATCTTAGACGAGTTCGAAAACGTGGGCGGGTCGACAAAGATCAGGTCCCAGCGGTTGCGCGTCTGACGCTGGTCGCGAATCCAGGCGAGCACGTCGTCGCGCACAAAGTGATGCTGCGGTCCCACAAAGCCGTTCTGACGCATATTGCGCTCGGCCCAGTCCAGATAGGTGTTGGAAAGGTCGACCGTCACGGTCTCCTCGACGCCGCCGTCTGCCGCATAGCAGGTGGCGGTGCCGGTATAGGCGAACAGGTTGAGGAAGCGGCGCGCCTGCTTGGCGTGCTCGCGCACTAGGTTGCGGGTGACGCGGTGATCCAGGAAGATACCGACGTCCAGGTAGTCGTCAAAGTTGACGGCGAAGGTGAGCCCGCCCTCTTCGATGAGCGGCAGACGGCGACGTGCGATGTTGGCGCGCTCGCCCGAGCCGCCCTTGGCGGCGCCCTGCTTGCCGTACTGCGTTTCCCCAT
>CABQZS010000032.1 GCA_902468695.1 uncultured Collinsella sp. | reverse complement strand
TTGGGGTCACTCATGCGCGAGACGCCGCCTGCGGCACGGATGTCGGCCGGGATGCGCTCGAGTGCCATGACGGCGCAGGCGCCCGCCTCCTCGGCGATGCGCGCCTGCTCGGGCGTGGTGACGTCCATGATGACGCCGCCCTTGAGCATCTGCGCGAGTTCGCGATTGAGTTTGACGCGATCGGCCTTGCTGGTCTGTTCTGCCATGGTTGCTCCCTTGGTTGGCATGTGCATTGCTTGACGGAACATCCTATCGGGGAGCTGGGTATGGCAAAATACTCAGTTTTCGAGATAATAATAAGGTCAGCTTAATACCAGATTGAACAGCTCGATAAGGTCAGGTGGCAAACTCATGCTTGACTACAATTTGGAAAAACGTGGCGAGGCATCGCTCTATGAGTATGTTTACCAGCAAATTCGAGATGATATCGTTGCTGGACGTATTGCGGCGGGGGAGCATCTTCCGTCTAAGCGTGCCTTTGCCAGTCATCTGGGAATCAGTGTCATTACCATCGAGAATGCATATAGCCAGTTACTTGCCGAGGGCTATATTTGCTCAATGCCGCGTCGTGGCTACTACGCTTGCGAGCTTCCGGATGCACCGGTTTTGGCTTCGGCTGCGGAGGGCATCGACCGAGATGCCGCCTCTGCGGGTCCCAGCGCGCATGATGTCAACGGGCAGATTGAGCTGTTCGATGCACTTTCTCCTTCCGCTTTGGAGGCGGCGCGGCTTTGGCAAAGTGCGCTACGGGCGACGCTGGCATCCGAAGACGAGCGCGAAATCTTTTCGCCCGCACCGGCGCAGGGCACCGCTCGGCTGCGACGCGCAATTGCTCACCATCTGCGCGGGACAAGGGGTATGAATGTCGACCCCAACAACATCGTTATCGGTGCGGGCGCCCAGCTGCTCGATACCATGTTGGTTCAGTTGCTTGGCGTGGACAAGGTGTATGCGGTTGAGGATCCGGGCTATTTGCGCCTGACGCGCATCTATCAGGCTATGGGCTGCCAAGTACGACATATCCCGTTGGATGACGACGGCGTGGACCTGAGCGCTCTGCAGAAAACTGGGACCGATGTCCTTCACCTGATGCCGTCCCATCAGTATCCGACCGGCCTTGTGACGAGCATTGCGCGTCGCTATGCGCTGCTGAGCTGGGCCGCCGAGCGACCAGGTCGGTATCTCATCGAAGATGACTTTGATTGTGAGTTTCGCCTTGCCGGCAAGCCGATTCCTGCGCTCGCATCGATCGATGCCGCCCAGTCGGTTATCTACACCAACACGTTTTCGAAGAGCCTGTCATCGGCGTTGCGTTTGGCGTACATGGTGTTGCCCGATGAGCTGATGGAGCGGTTTAGGTGCGAGCTGGGTTTTTACGCCTCGTCGGTCAGCTCCGTAGACCAGGTGGCGTTAGCGCGTTTGCTGGAATCGGGTGATTACGAACGACATGTGAACCGCGTGCGCGTTCGTGCTCGCGAGGCGCGTGATGGCCTAGCGGCGCTTGTACGGAAAGCGTTTCCGGCAGGGAAGGTCTCGATCGAACATGCGGACGCGGGCCTTTACTGCACCGTGGCTGCGGAACGCGGAGCGGGCGGAAGCTCTTTTGTGCGGGCCCTCACGCGCTCGAGTATCCCTTTTGTCGATATCAGTGACTGTTATTGGTGTGCCGATGGCGCATCTGTCCCTGAAAACTCAAGTCAAATTCTTGTTCAGTATGACGATTTGAGTCCAAAAGCGCTAAATACCTTGGAATCGCAGCTAATGGGAGCACTCTGCAACCTAAGTGAGTAGGCTTTTGGAACTTTGGCGACCAGGCAGTTTTGTAACAAGCTATCTACTTGCGTTTTTGAAAAGCAGGATGACCGGGCTGCTCGGGATGTTCAAAAAAGTCTACTCACTTGTCGCGCAAAGCTTCTGCATGAGAAAAAAATGGGGTTTTCAACAGAACTTCGTCCAGCTCTCGGCAAGCTTTTGGCCAGTTGGGGAGGGCTGTTGAAAACTTGGCAGTCCGTTCGGCACCATTTTTGGCGCGTTCGCGCCAATGTGTGACTGACTGGGTTGAAATTCGTGGTTTCCTGTGCGTATGAAGGATCTACTTTGTGACATATCGGCTTTTAGGTATTGGCGTTTGCCCCCTCAGGTCCGCGCTCTATGTCCGCCGCTTCCACGGCCGGAAGAAGACCGGCAGCGATATGACCTCGCCCGTAACCCGACGGCTGCGGTTGTGTTCGGCTTTCCGTTGTATACATTGGTTCGGACGAGAAACAAACGGACTTGTCCTGCCAGCATTAGGCAGCGGCTGTTTCTTGGTGAGCTCCCCAGGGAATCCGTGCTGGAAACGGAGCATGGGTTTTTGGTTACGTCTCCTCTGCTGACGGCATTCATCATGTCGCGGCATCTGACGGATCTTCAGCTTCTTTTGGTATTGGCGGAGATGTGCGGCTTGTTTGCGGTGTGCGCTCTGCCGGCGGCACTTGAGGCGGAGCTTAGGCGTGCAATTGATTCAGGTGCGATTTCGACAACGTTCGGTTGGGTGCGCTGCCCGTCCGAGGACGGCACTGCCTCAAATTTATGGCGTCGAGACGCTTTGGTTTTGGGCGGAGACCTTGACCGTTTTTGTTCAGATGTTTGCGGGATGCGTTACGGCAATAGATTTATGGCGGTATCACAACTCGTTCCATTGGGTGCCGCGTCGCCTTTTGAGGTCGAGGCGTATTTGTTGCTTGGACTGCCGCGAGCCTTGGGAGGCGAAGGGTTTTGCGGTATAGAGCTCAATGTCGAAGTGACGTTAAGCACAAGTGCTCGAGCGATTGTGGGAAAGTCCCGTGTGTATATCGATCTACTTTTGTCTTCGCCGGACGGCAGGCGACAGGTGGCTATTGAATGTCAGGGAAAGGCCTCGCACGGACGCGCAGGGGATGGCTTGCGTGACGCTGACCGCATGACGGCCCTTCAGGCCATGGGCTACGATGTACTTCTCCTGACACACAGACAGATATCCGATGAGGGTAGATTCCGCGCGATCGTTAAGGCCGTATACAGGATGCTCGATGCTGAATATCGTGATAAAAGCTCAGATGAGCAAAGGGCTGAGACATTACTCAGGTCTGAACTATTCGTTGACTGGACAAAATTGGGAGTAATCGACGGAAAGATGACCGTTAGACGCAAAACAGCTCGATCGTGGACGGCTGCGGTTCTAAGTGAGTAGACTTTTGACACTTTGGCGACCAGGCCGTTTGGTAACAAGTCATTTACCTGCGGCTTTATAAAGCAATATGGATGGTGTGCTCGGCAAGTTCCAAAAAGTCTACTCACTTAGTTTTTGACGAGCAACCGATGCCGAAGGCGGTCCTATTTCAGGGAGTATTTCAGGGCGTTAACGAGTCCTCGAGACACAAAAAGGCCCGAACCGTGCGGTCCGGGCCTTATCGAGCTAGAGGTTATGTCTCAGGCGTCTGGCTTAGCCAAAGTAGCGCTTGAGCAGGCCGGCGAAAGCCTTGCCGTGGCGGGCCTCGTCGCGAGCCATCTCGTGCACGGTATCGTGGATGGCATCGAGGCCAGCGGCCTTGGCGCGCTTGGCAAGATCGGTCTTGCCGGCGGTGGCGCCGTTCTCGGCCTCAACGCGCATCTCGAGGTTCTTCTTGGTGGAGTCGGTCACGACCTCGCCCAGGAGCTCGGCGAACTTAGCGGCGTGCTCGGCCTCCTCGTGGGCAGCCTTCTCCCAGTACAGGCCGATCTCGGGGTAACCCTCGCGATGAGCGACGCGAGCCATGGCCAGGTACATACCGACCTCGGAGCACTCGCCCTCAAAGTTGGCGCGCAGGTCGGCAACGATGTCCTCGGAGACGCCCTCCATCTTGGCGACGCCCACGACGTGCTCGGCAGCCCACTCGAGCTGGCCCTCCTCCTGCTTCAGGAAACGAGAACCGGGAACGCCGCACTGGGGGCACTTGAAGTCCTCGGGCAGCTGGTCGCCGTCGAACTCTTCCACATAACCGCAAACGGGGCAAACAAACTTCATGATTCGATCCTTTCGATCGATGGCGATGGGGCGCTTGTCCGGTCCCGTAAGGGCCCTCTCCGGACGTGCGTCTTGACGAGTTCTATTATCCATAAATGCAACCAAATGTGAAGCCTATTAGGAATGATTTTTAATAAAACAATTTTGAGATATGAAGATGTTGATTGATTAACGATTGGCAGGCCGTCTTTGACCGCCACTGAGTACAATCGGTCGAGCAAATGTTGACCAATCAACAAATGAGGGAGCCTCCTTTATGCATCTAGCCCGCCGCGCCTGGTGCCGAACGTATCAAACGGTTTTTCGCATCGCATTGCCGGTGCTGCCCTATACCGAGCCACGCATTCTGGAGCACGCTGAGGATGTGCCCACAGTGCTTCAAAAGCGTTCGATACAGCGGGTTCTTATCGTGACGGATCCCGGCATTGCCCGTCTGGGGCTCACGGCACCGCTCGAGACAGCGCTCGCGTCCAAGGGAATTGGCGTTGCGGTCTATGCCAAAACATCAGCGAACCCCACGGTTTCAAACGTGGAAGAAGCGGCGGCGTTGTATCGCGAGAGCGCCTGCCAGGCCATTATCGGTTTTGGCGGAGGATCGGCCATGGACTGCGCCAAGGGCGTGGGCGCACGCATTGCGCAGCCAAGCAAGCCCATCAACAAGATGCGCGGCCTGCTGCGGATTCATCGTCGCCTGCCGCTTCTCATCGCCGTTCCCACCACGGCAGGCACGGGAAGCGAGGTCACGCTTGCGGCAGTAATTACCGATGACGAGACGCACTACAAGTACCCCATTAACGACTTTGTGCTTATCCCACGCTTTGCGGTGCACGACCCCGAGTTTACGCGCGGTCTGCCCGCCTCCATTACGGGGCAGACGGGTATGGACGCCCTGACGCATGCCGTCGAGGCCTTTATCGGGCGAAGCACCACGCCCTATACGCGCAAGATGGCACGACAGGCGGTGCAGCTCATCCACGACAATTTGCTCGAGGCCTATGAGCATGGCGACAACATGCGTGCGCGTCGCAATATGCTTTCGGCGGCGTATAAGGCGGGCGTTGCGTTTACTCGCTCCTATGTCGGATATGTGCATGCCATCGCGCACAGTCTGGGCGGCCGATACGGAATTCCGCACGGCTTGGCCAACGCCATCATCCTGCCGCATATGCTTCGAGCCTATGGCGAAACTGCTGCTCCTAAGCTCGCCGATCTCGCCCGCATGGCCGGTATCGCGCCGGCTAATGCGCAGGACAGCCTGGCGGCCGAGGCCTTTATCGATTGGGTCGATCGAATGAACGTCGCCCTGGACATTCCCAAATATGTGACGGGCATTCGTCGCTCCGACATTCCGCAGATGGCGGCACATGCCGATGCCGAGGCCAATCCGCTGTACCCCGTTCCGCTTTTGATGGACCGCCTGGAGCTCGAGCATATGTACGAGGTCGTCGCGGGTGGTATGTTTGAGGACGAGAACTAGGAGGGTCCATGAACACCGAGGAAATTGCGCGCATCGTCGGCGATCAGCGCACCTACTTTAAGACGCACGCTACGTTTGATGTCGACGCTCGACGTCGCGCGCTCGTGAGTTTACGCGATACGGTACGGGCGCGCGAGGTCGATATTGCCCATGCGCTCAAGACCGATTTGGGAAAGTCGCATGACGAGGCTTATATGTGCGAGATCGGCACGTCACTTTCCGAGATTCGTCATCAGATTGCGCATGTGGCTCGATGGAGTCGTCCGCGCCTGCGTCCGTGTGACCTCGCCAACGCCGTGAGCGTGTGCAAAACGCAAGCCGTGCCCTATGGCGTCACGCTCATCATGGCTCCGTGGAACTATCCGTTTTTGCTGACGCTCGAGCCGCTCGCCGGTGCCCTTGCCGCGGGCAATACCGTGGTCATCAAGCCGAGCGCCTATGCTCCGGCATCGAGCGCGGTGCTCAGGCAAATCTGTGAAGAGGCATTTGATCCGCGCCTGGTGACGGTTGTCGAGGGCGGGCGCGCCGAAAATGAAGCGCTGCTCGACGAGTGCTGGGACAAGATCTTCTTTACCGGTAGCGTTCCGGTCGGCAAACTCGTTATGGAGCGCGCGAGCAAAAACCTCACGCCTGTGACGCTTGAGCTGGGCGGAAAGAGCCCCTGCATCGTGGACGCGACGGCAAACTTGAAGGTCGCGGCACGGCGTATCGCCTTTGGTAAATGGCTCAACGTGGGGCAGACCTGCGTGGCGCCCGACTACCTGCTGGTCGATGCGCGCGTGCACGATGAGCTGTTGGGCCTCATCAAGGAGGAGGCCCGCCGTATGTTTGGCGAGCATCCGCTCGATAACGAGGATTACGGGCATATCGTCAACGCCAAGCATTTTGCGCGCGTGCGCGGGCTGATCGATCCCGATAAGGTCGTGCTTGGAGGTACCGCGCGCGAGACTTCGCTCAAGATCGAGCCGACGATTTTGGACGGCGTGACCCCCGATGACGCCGTGATGCAGGAGGAGATCTTCGGTCCCATCTTGCCGGTGCTGACGTTTGAGAGCCTAGACGAGGCCGAAGCGTTTATTACGGATCGTCCGACGCCGCTGGCCCTGTATATCTTTAGTCAGGATCGCGCGGTTCAGCAGCGCTTTGTGCGCTACGTGCCCTTTGGCGGCGGCTGCGTTAACGACACCATCATGCATCTGGCTACGAGCCATATGGGCTTTGGCGGCATGGGCGCGAGCGGTATGGGGCAGTACCATGGCCGCGAGAGTTTCGATACGTTTAGCCACAAGAAGAGCATCGTGAACAAGGCAACGTGGCTGGACGTGCCATTCCGCTATGCTCCTTACGCAAGCTGGAAGCACAAGTTCGTGCGCATGTTTGTGCATTAGAATCAGACGGTGTAGCGACAAACGGTCGAAAAGGCGCGGGTGGGGCGAATTTGTGTCCGCACGGGCCCGTAAGCTTCTCAGTACGGTTAAGCGCCGATTTATCCGGCCGTTAGAGGAGTTGCTATGTACGAGCCTTCACGTGTTCTTCTGTCATTTCACATTGCAGGATTTCAGTATGCTGATGGCGCCTTGGTCCTGGGCGATCTTAAAGCGGGCGATAAACTGACGCTGTGCGCCGAGCGCGATAATCCCCATGACCCCGAGGCGGTTGCGATCTACTATGGCAAGACCAAACTTGGCTACGTTCCAGGAAACGAGGTCGGCCCACTGTCCTTGATGATGTATTACGGCCACGAGGACGTATTTGAGGCCCGTGTGCAACAGGTTGCCCCCGAGCGCAGCCCGTGGCATCAGGTGCGCGTTGGGCTCTATGTGGTGGATGCTCGCTAGTCGGTAAGGGAAGCTGCCATGTTTGACGACGATGACCTGTTCGATTTAACGGATGATCCGTTTGAGTGGGATCTGCTGCTCGACGACGATGATCTGGAACAGGACCGTAAGAAACGGCGGGACAAGAAAACTCAGGGTAACGCTTCGAAAAAGAAAGACAAACGCCGCCGCGGACTGTTCGGCGGGCTCTTTGGATAACCGCCACATCGCTGCGTCTGTATACTTAGCACGAGTTGAACGCGTTGCGAAATGAGGGCATAGACGATGATGTGGTTTACCGCCGACCTGCACCTGGGCGATACGAATATCTTGCACGACATGGATCGGCCGTTTGATTCGGTCGAGGAGATGAACCGCAAAGTCATCGATGCCATCAATGAGTGCGTGGCTGTGGACGACCGCCTCTATATCTTGGGAGACTTTACCTATCGTTTGCCCCTGGCGGAGGCGGTGCGCCTGCGCGAGCGCATCGAATGCCAGAATGTGACGCTCATCCGTGGTAACCATGACGGCGACTGGGAAGATCCCGACGTACCGCAGATTTGGGAAGACGTGCGCGATTACCTGGAGATTGCTCCCGGCTATGCCAAGGGCCATCGCCTGGTGTTGAGCCATTACCCCATGCTCAGCTGGAATGGCAAGGCGCGTGGCGCCATCATGCTGCACGGGCATATCCACAGCAGAGGAGACCGCACCAACGTGCGCAACCGCGACCGCGAACGTCCTATCTTTCGCTACGATGTCGGTCTCGATGCCAACGGGTACAAGCCCGTAAGCCGAGACCAGATCCTGAATTTCTTTGGACTGTAGCTCGCAAACCGCCACGAAGGGGACAGGCACCTTTGTGGCGGTTCTGGCGCCGTTGCCATTCTGGCAGCGGCGCCTATTTTGTCCGCGCGGCGCGGTAGAGTGTAGGCGGTTGAAATTTGCGTCCATTGAGGAGCTGCTATGAACGAGATCAAGTGCCCGCATTGCGGCGAAGTTTTTAAGGTCGATGCGTCCGGCTATGCGGATATCGTCAAGCAAGTGCGCGATGCTGAGTTCTTGCGTGACCTGGATGAGCGCGTAGCGGCGGCTCGACGCGAGGGCGAGCAGGCGCTGGAGCTTGAGCGCTCGCGTTCGACGGCTGCCTTGCAAAAGGCAGAGTCTCAGCGCAACGCTCAGCTTGTCGAGCAGAAGAATGCTGCAGCTCAGCAGCTGGCACAAGAGGTTGCCAAGCGCGATGCTGAGCTTGCCGAGCTGCGCGCCAAGCTCGAGGGCGCTGCCACAGAGCGCGAGAGTGCAAGCCAGCGCGCGGCAGTTGAGGCCCGTGCCGATGCTCAAAAGGAAAACGCCGAGCTTCAGCGCGAAATCGATAATTTGCGTGCGCAGTTGGGGCGCAAAGATGATGAAGCCAGGCTTGCCGAGGCGGCGGCACGCAATGCTGCTCAAAACGACCTGTCCGCGCGCGACGCTCAGATTGCCGAGCTGCAGGCCAGGCTCGCCGCGGCGGACAAGGCCCAGGAGATGGCGCTTGCCGCTGCCGCGGCAGAGTCGCAGCGTGAGCTCGATGCCGCTCGCAGCGAGGCCGAGCGCGCGCTTACTGACTATCGCGCGAAGGTGCAAGAGAAGTTTTCCGCCGCAAAGGTTCAGTCCGAGCAAGAGGCCGAGGGCCTGCGTGCCCAGCTGCGCGAGCAGGAACTGATGGCAAAAATGAACCTGTCGGAGGCGGTCGCCGCGGTGGAGCGAGAGCGCGATGAGGCACGTGCCAAGCTGACGAGCGAGCTGGCGGTGCGCGATTCTCGCGAGGAGCAAGCCAAGGCGGCACACGAGCTCGAGCTTGCGCAGGCCAAGCGTGCGAGCGATGACCTGATTCGCTACAAGGATGAAGAGATTGAGCGCCTTAAGGACATGAAGGTCCGCCTGTCCACCAAGATGGTGGGCGAGTCGCTCGAGCAGCACTGCGAGACCGAGTTTAACCGTCTGCGCATGACGGCGTTTCCTAACGCGTACTTCGAGAAAGATAACGATGCGTCCGAGGGTACCAAGGGCGACTTTATCTTCCGCGAGTGCGATGCGAGCGGTAACGAGATCATCTCGATCATGTTCGAGATGAAAAACGAGAACGACGAGACTGCGACCAAGCATAAAAACGAGGACTTCTTTAAGAAACTCGATCACGATCGTCGCCAGAAAGGCTGTGAGTACGCGGTGCTCTGCACGCTGCTCGAGCCCGAGAGCGAGCTCTATAACGCAGGGATAGTCGACGTGAGCTATCGCTACGAGAAGATGTACGTGATTCGCCCACAGTTTTTCATTCCCATGATTACGCTTCTTCGCAACGCCGCTATGGGTTCGCTTCGCTATAAGCAGGAGCTGGCGGAGTACAAACAGCAGAATATCGACGTTACGAACTTCGAAGCCAAGATGGAGAAGTTCAAGAACGATTTCGGCCGCAACTACGAGATTGCGAGCCGCAAGTTCCAAACGGCAATCGATGAGATCGACAAGACGATTAGCCATCTGCAGAAAACCAAGGAGGCGTTGCTGTCCTCAGAGAACAATCTGCGCCTAGCCAACAAGAAAGCCGACGATCTTACCATTCGCAAGCTCACGTGGGGCAACAAGACCATGAAAGCGGCGTTTGACGAGGCACGCGGGACTGCGCCAGAGACAAACGATGAGCCCGCCGAGGCGGATTCGTATGAGGTCGAGGATGCCGAGTAGGGCATAGCGTATAGTGCAAAAGCGGGGCCGCTGGCGATATTGCCAGCGGCCCCGCTTCGTTTTGTTCCAGTATGTGCGGCTAGTCCTCGAGCAGGTCTTCGATAAAGCCGACGCGGTAGTTTTTGAAGATGACCTCGCCACCGTCTTGCGTGGCGTCCAGATCGACATCGCCCATGATGCCAAAATCGTGGTCGCCATCCTCGTCAGCAAAGATCTGGTGCACGTGCCATACGTGCGCGGTCTTCTCGTCGGACTCGTCGATGGAAAACATCGCGGCGCTGCGGGCATCTCCGTCGGTGAGGATTTCCTCGTGCTGCTCGTGGTAAGCGTCGAGTGCTTTTTGCCAGCGGATCTCGCTCATGCCCCAGTCGTCGTCGAGCTCGCCCAGGTCGCGAACATGCTCGCGAGCGGCAAGGGTCACGCGGCGGAAGAGCGCATTGCGCACCAGCAGTGT
>CABQZS010000031.1 GCA_902468695.1 uncultured Collinsella sp. | reverse complement strand
TCGGACACTTCGCCGAGCGACACTCGCGCTGGGCTGCCCGCTCCAACCGCGCCCTTCACTCGCACGGTCAGAGCATCGACCACCGAGCGACCCGCGGCAGCGACCAGCACCGCCTCGCGCTTGCAGGCCCCTGCGATCTTGCGCGCATCCGCCCGATCCAAACCCGTCGCGACAAATACACTCAGGGCGCATAGGCAAGCCGCAACTGCAACCGGGGCGCTCATAGCTCCACCCGCATAATGCGCCGGATAACCACCAGGGCAACGGCGTTGAGGGCAAGACCCAGCACCACAGCGCCCGCGCCGGCAGGCATCGCAAGACCGCGACGAAAATCTGCCGAAAGCAGCGCCAACACCGCGCACATGCCCGCCGGCATCGCCGCGACCATATGCGCCGACATGCGAGCCTGCGACGTCTTAACATCCAGGCGGCGCTTGAGCTCAATGCGCTCCCCCACCATGCTCGACGCCTCGGACAGTAAGTCGGCAAGCGGAGCGCCGGTGCGCTGAGATACCTTAAGCGCCAAGGTCACAAGCGAAAGACCGGGGGCGTCGATGCGCACGAGCAAGTCATCGAGCGCGTCGGTCGCCGAGATGCCGCATTCGATCGCCGCCGCCACCCGCAAAAACTCGGTATGCACCGGCTCTTGCGCATGAGCGCCCACAAAGCGCATGCCCTGGGCCAGCGAATGTCCCGAGGCAAGCGACATGGAAAGTGCGGTAAACGCCTCGGGCATGGCCTCTTCTGCATCGTGTTGCTCGCGCCGGCTCTCAAAGCCGTCCCGAGCGGCGCCAACGGCAATCGGAGCAACAAGTCCCAAGGCGAATCCGAGGGGCGATAACGACACCATCGTCAGTAAAACGCAGCAGACACCGCTCGATAGCAGCAGAAACGCCAAACGCCCCGAAGCATCTTCGATCACGAGGCCAAGGCGATGCGCCGGAGCCAGCGATGCCCACGAACGGGCGATCTTTTTCAGCAGATCGTTTTCCACCAGTTCACGCGGCAGCCTCTCTGCCACCGTCTCGAGCGCCTGACGCGCCAGCTCCGCCGGCGGCACCTGCGGCACACGAGGTTCCGCCCCGCACGCCGTCGCAACAGAAAACCCTGCCAAACCCCCTACGACGAGGGGCACAGCGACCTCCATTCGTCCACCTCCTCTTGTGTGAGCGTCCCCGACCGCAGGCCTTCTGCGATAAACGGCGGCTCGCGGTCAAGCTTCCAGGTGCGCTCGGCGGCATCGAAAGTCACATAGCGCTCGAGCTCTACGCCGCCCGACGCGGCGCGACGCACCCCCGAATACGAGGAGACGAAACGCCTGCCATCGGCGTGGCGCTCGGACATCACGATGCCGTCGAGCGCCATGGCAATCTGCTCCTCGATGAGCTCGCTCGGCAGATCGATGCCATAACGTGCAAGCAACGTCAGACGCACCACGGTCTCCTGCTCGGAACCCGCATGAAGCGTGGTGAGCGACCCGTCGTGGCCCGTGTTCATGGCCTGCAACATGTCGCAGCACTCGGCACCGCGCACCTCGCCCACCACGATGCGGTCGGGGCGCATGCGCAGGGCATTGGTCACCAGGTCGCGGATCGTCACCGCGCCCTCGCCCTCAATTGAAGCCTCGCGCGCCTCTAGACGCACCACGTGCGGATGATGCGCAAACTTGAGCTCGGCAGAGTCCTCGATCGTCACGATGCGCTCGCCGGTGGAAATCTCACATGACAACGCGTTGAGCAGGGTGGTCTTACCAGATCCCGTGCCTCCCGCAACCGCCAGGTCCTGTCGCAGCGACACCGCGCACGACAACAGCTGCGCATACCAAAGCGGCAGCGACCCCAGCCCCACAAGCTCGTCCAGCGAGCAGATGCGGTCCGAGAACTTTCGGATGGTGAGAATCGGTCCGTCAATCGCCACAGGCGGAATCACCGCGTTGACGCGATAGCCCGTTTTGAGGCGGGCGTTGACGATGGGGCTGCGCTCGTCGATACGGCGGCCAAGTGGCGAGATGATGCGGTCGATAAGCACACGGATCTGCTCATCATCCTCAAACGCATGCTCGATGGGGTGCAAGACGCCGCCGCGTTCAAAGAAAGCCGAGCGGCAGCCGTTGATCATGATCTCGGTAACGGTGTCGTCCTCGATGAGCGGCTGCAACGGCCCCAGGCCCACCACGTCATCCAAAATCTCGTCGATGATGGTCTCGCGCTCGGGCGTCGCGAGATCGGTCGGCTCCTCAACATTGAGCGCCGCCTCCACCGCGGGACGCAATTCCGAGCGGGCAAGTGCCGGGTCGATATAGGCGCTGATACGCGCCACTTCGTCGTAACCCATGCGGTCCATCACGGCGCGCTTGGTGCGTCGTTTCACCGCGCGGCGACGCCCCGCATCTACAGGCGCTGCCGCCGCTGCAGCGCCGGCAGCCTTAATCCTTGTTTGCAGGCTCATCGCTGATCACCCTCGCGCGACCAGGGAAGGCGGATACGCGGGCGCTCGGTCCGCGTTGCACGGTCGGCGACCATATCGCTCCAAGGGCCGACGGCGCACCCCAGTTCCACGAGCATCTCGCGCGTGGCCTCGCGCACGCTGGTCGCAAAAGCGCTGATCTGCCCCACTGCCTCGTCAGCGCGCCCAAACGCCATGAGCGCGGCGAGATCCTGCCCGCCATCGGCGATACGAATCTTGGAGCTCAACGCACAGGCAATCTCAAAGCGCATGGCGACGTCCTCGTCTGCCCCGCGCGCACCGAACCGGTTGAACACGGCGCTCATGCGCGTGCGCGGCACACCTACTCGACTTGCCAGTTCAATGACGCGCGACGCCGATGTCGCGGACGATACCGCCGCATCGCCAACGACCAGGCAACGGTCGCTCGCCGCCACCGCAGCCGCCACGGCGTCGCCCCAAAAGACCGAGGTATCGATAAAGACCAC
>CABQZS010000030.1 GCA_902468695.1 uncultured Collinsella sp. | reverse complement strand
GTGGTCTTTTCCACGGGGATGGACTCGCCGGTGAGCGCACTCTCGTCCACGGCCGAGCTGCCCTCGAGCACCACGCCATCGACAGGGATGGACTCTCCGGGGCGCACACGCAGGACCTGGCCGGGAAGGATGCTGTCGACGTCGACGGTGGCCTCGCTGCCGTCCTCTGCCACGACGGTCGCGGTCTTGGGCGCCAGGTCGATCAGCGCCTCGATGGCGCCGCCGGTCTTGGACTTGCTGCGCGTCTCGAGGTATTTGCCCACGGTAACGAGCGACAAAATCGTGCCGGCGCTCTCAAAATACAGATTGTCCATGCTCGTCATCATTGCCTCGTGCACCTGACCTGTGGCCAGCTGGTCGGCCATGATGAACATGGCGTAGAGCGACCAGGCGATGGAGGCGGTGGCGCCCACGGCAATAAGGGCGTCCATTGTGGGCGCGCCGTGTGCGAGCGATTTAAACCCGTTGATAAAGTACGCGTCGTTGACATAGACGATGGGGATGAGCAGGACGAGCTCGGTGAGGGCGAGCGTCATGCTGTGGGTATGGTCGGTGAAGACACCAGGCAGCGGCCAACCAAGCATGTGCCCCATGCCTATGTGGAACAGTGGGATGAGGAATACGATCGAGATGATGAGGCGGGTGCGCATGGCAGAGGCGGCGGCCTCCAGCTTTTTGGTTGGCGACTCCATGTGGGCGGCGCCGGACCTGGCTTGCGTGCTGCCGTTTGAGCCGGCGGCACCGGTGCCCGCATCGACGGGCGAGGCCGAGTAGCCGGCACGGTCGACGGCGGTGCAGATATCGTCGGGGGAGACCTGCGCGGGGTCATAGTCGACTATCATGGAACCGGCGAGCAGGTTGACCGCGACGCTCTCGACGCCGTCGAGCTTGCTCACGGCGCGGTCCACATGCGCCTGGCAGGCGGCGCATGTCATGCCGCCCACGTCGAACTTATCTTGAGCCATGGCTTCTCCTTTCCGTGATTCGGTGTTGGAATTGTTAACCTGCCGATACTATACACCCATACCCCCTGGGGGTGTCCAGTAATAGTTGGAATGTATGACTTTTCATTACAGATGAGGGTGGCTGCTCAATCGGTGACCGTCTCTGCCAAACATCTCAATCTGTAACGTCTGGACCGGTTTTTGAACCATAGCTGTTACAGATTTAGACAAATATTTCAGCCGAAAACTAACGTCTCGATCTGTAACAACTAGACCCCGTTTTACCGAGTAGATGTTACAGGTCGAGACAAACCATCCAGGCCAATCCGAACATCTCGATCTGTAACATTTAGACCGGTTTTTGGGCTCTAACTGTTACAGATCGAGACAATTGCCGGGGAGGGGTCCCGTCGCGGCAAGACGCCCGCTGCCTAGATACAGAATCCGGGAATCACGCAGGTTCGCTTGTTTGGCTTTTCCGCAGGCGTGGCGTACGTAAAGACGTCGCCGTCGTGTCCCACGCGATTCATATAGAGTGTGCCTTCGCTCTCCGATGTGTCAGGACTCGCAGTTCGTTCCCACCAACAGGTGTCCTTGCCCTTCCACTGGCGAACCAGCGTCTCGTTCGTGGTATACGGACTCACCTTGAGCTCGCGGAAGAGCTGGTACTCCTTGCCCTCGCCGTTATAGATGTCGGCCAGGTAGCGAAAGTCCTCGACAAATGACTCGGGCGGCTGCGCTCCGCACAGCTCGACCATGGCGGGCAGCCATAGGGTTGAGGGCAGCTCGCTCAGACACGATGCGCTTCTGGCGGCGCCAACGTTATTCGAGATCTTTTTGACAGATTTGATGAGTGCGCGTAACTCGTTGGGCAGCAGCTTAAGGCCGTCGTTATCGAGCCATTCCCGCAGCTCGCAATCTGCCCAGCCGGCGCTCAACGGTTGGGCCGCGGCGTCGCGCTCGGCAATGCCGGCGTCGAACATAAACGTTAGCCCTGCCTTGCCCGTACCGTCTAGAAGCTCGTCGTGGCGAATGCCCGCAAGCTGCGCGCCAACCTGCAGCCCGTTGGTGAGCGTGACGCGCTTGGTGCATGGATAGGGGATATGCCCGTTGTCATCGAGCAGATGATAGCGCTTGGCAATCTCGCGTGCCTCGCTACGGGTCTCGGCGGCCTTAATCTTGAGCGAAATCTCCTGCAGCTGATCCCAGGTGTAGTCGTCAAGTGAACCGCGGATGCCGTCCAGGTAGTCGGGGATGCCAAAGCCATGGGTTGCCGCCCCGATAACGCCGAGCCCCGCAACGGCCGCGACAACGCCACCGATAATAAAGCGGCGGCGGGTCATGGCATCGTGCCGGGCCTGCTCCAAGATCTCTCGTGCGCGCTCGCCGGCGACGTCGACCTTAAGGTGCGTGCCAGAATCGATATCAATCGTGGCCTCGTCTCCTGCGCCTTCGCGGCCCTCGGATTCGGCATCGGTGAGGTATGCCGAGAGCACCTCGAGCATCTGTTGCTCGGTGGGACGATCGCACTGCTCGACTGAGAGACCCTTCATGATGATTTGGACGAGCGCTTCATCGCCCTCGCAGCGCGGCTCGAGCGGTGCCGGCTTGGTCTTGGTCTTTACGAGATAGAACGAGCCGGTTGCAGCGGCGTCCGTCGACTCAAAGTCAAACGGTTTGCGACCGCTGTAGAGCTGGTACAGAATGCTCGAAAGCGCATAGACGTCGATTGCCGGCGAACGGCGAAGGGCCGCGATGCCTTCGATATCCTGCGTGAGCATCTCGGGCGCGGCGTATGCGGGCGTGGCAAAGCGCCAGATGTCGGCGCGCCGGGTGATTGTGTCATCGCCGAGGGCCATGGTCGCGGAACCCATGTCGATGAGACAGGGGTCAAAGGAGCAATCGGCAATCTGCTGCTCGAGCGTTCGGCTGGTGGTACGGAACATGATATTGGCGGGCGACAGGTCGCGATGGACGACCGGATTCACGAGCCCCTGGGTCATCAGGAGTGCGCGAAGCACGGCGTTTCCAACGGCGGCTACCATCTGGGTGGTTAGCCCGCCCGAGACATCGTGCGGAAGCAAGGGCAGCGCCTGCTTGAGCGAGGTACCCTCGACCCACTCCATGAGGATGAGCGGGTCGTCCTCGCACGATCCATAGCCATAGACGCGCGGAAATCCGCGCAGGTGCGAGACAGTGCACAGATGACGGTACTCCTCGAACAGCGCGGCGGTGTTGGCCTGGTGCGCGGCCGATTGCTCGGCGGAGCGGTCGGGGGCTTGGTCGGAAAGGATGGCGTTGTCCTTGAGCAGCTTGACGGCAAAGACCTCGCCGCTTGTGTTGGTCGCGCGCAGCACGTGCCCGATGTTGCCGTTGTCGCGGTGGGTCGTCTGGAGAATAAGCGTCATAAACCGACGCTTGGCGTCGTCCTCGGCGCTGGGGTCGACCGCCACGGCGGTGTCGAACGTGTCAAGACGGATGAGTTTGTCGCCATAGGCGCTGTCGGTAGTATCCATGGCGTCCTTTGTCTGGCATGGGTTGTCGCACGTGTACGTGAACAGTGCGGTTATCGGTAAAGTACCATAATAGCCGCACTGCTCACGTATGCCGCTGAGCATTGTCGTTTACGACGTAGAAGGTAGCAGACGAAAGACGGGCGATGACCGTCTTTCGATCACCGCCCGCGCTAGTCCACAATAACGAGAAACGTTGTATAGAGACCCAAGTGAAGTCTGTCGCTGTTTTCGATTTCCACGGGGGGATAGACTTTGCCGGGCTCTCGTTGGTCGCGGGGCGGCTCGATTACGATATCGCCGTCGCCTGCACCCGATTCGAGCACCGTGCCGTTGGTCGATCCAAGGCCCTGGGCGTACCAGTGCTCACCCTCAAGCCAAATGCGAAGATGCTCGCGCGATGCATCGGCGCCCACATCGGTGATGCTGGGCGAGGTTTTGGGCAAAGAACCAATCACGGTGCCGCGTGGATCTCGTGTGAGGGGATGGATTTGCATGTCGACGCAGTTGTCGGCATGTGTCCTGAGCAGACCGAGGTTGGGGGCGACGGCGCGCGGCTGCTCCAGGCTGCCTATAAAGTCACGTCCGACGGTAGTTTCGGTGGTGCCAAAGTGCCCGCCCGTCTTGCTGTCGCAAAAGCGCTCGACGGTGGCCACGCCTTGAACGGGATCGGCAAGTGCGCCCGTCGCCACAAAGAGCATCAAGAAGAGCGTGCTTTTTTCGCGGGGGCTGTGGTCATCGGAGCTGTTGATACGCCCCAAGGCGTTGGCGTAGAGGCGGTCGTCGAGGTCATAATCGGCGAGAATCGACATCATGCCTTGGGCCGCCGGGCCGCTGTAATGCTCGGATATTTCCTGATAGGCGCAATCGCCTCCGCCGAGCTTGTTGCTAATGGCGGCGGCAAGGTTAAGCGTGGAGACGGTAAGGTCATTGTAGATGCCTGGCGCACACTGATCGGGCTCGCGGTGGACGATGTAGCGAGTGAGGTACGAGCGGTTGGTAGAGCATTTGTCGAGCAGGGTACTGCCTGCATACGAATTGCCGTTAATGAGCATTCGCGCAATCTCGAGATGCTTGAGACCGCCGAACGATCGGATGTCGTTGTAGAGGACCGAGCACGGTGTTTCCGCCGCCATGGCAGCCTCCCCAGATAACTTTAATGACGTACTGCAAACATGATAGAAAATGGCTACGCTCAAAGCGTACCGACTCGAAAAATGTTGCGCAACGCTTTGCATAACTATTGAGACATTATAGGGCATATACGCCAAGTTGCAGGATGGCTGCAAACGACACATTTTGAGAGGTCGTGCCCTATGGAATGCCCTTATTGCGGTGCATTGTTGCCCGATGACGCTAGTTTTTGCTCCGAATGCGGATCGCCTCTTGACGCCGCCGCGCCGGCTGCACCTGCTCCCGAAGATCCCTACACCACGCCCCAGACGGTGTCGCAGAGCCCGGCCTTTTCGTGGCGCGACGGTGAGGCCGCTACGGCGGCAACGGTGGAGTTGCCTAAGGCGGATGCTGCCTCGAAAGCAGACGAGCAGCCGGTGGCGGCACCCGGCGCGTCTGAGCCCGCTGTGCCCGAATCCGATTCGGACGCCACGCGTGTAGTCGATCCCTTGTCAGACTTTGGCACTACGATCGAGGACGTGGAAACTGAGCCTGCCTGCCATGCCGATTTTGGTTCTACGCCGCTCAGTGAGGAAGAGCAGCTCGAGCAGGACCGCGAGAGCCTCAAGACGGCCAAGGCCGAGTACAAGCTAGCACGCAAGCGCCTGGGCAAGTCGTATGCGCCCGCCATCGCCGCCGGCGTTATTGTCGTTGCCGCCTTGTGCGCGGGAACCGGCTGGGCGGGCTACTCATATGGTTTGGCTCATCCGCAAAATACGGAGCAGATTCAAAAGCTCAAGAAGCAGCTTGAATCTTCCAAGGACGAACTCACAAAAACGCAAGACGAGCTCGATCAGACAAAGTCCGACCTTAAGGATACTAAGGCGGAGCTCAAGACCGCAAGCAAGAACGGCGAGGACGCCAGCTCCGATGCCGAGGACTCTTCCACGGCGGGCAACGCGACCTCGTCGACCACCACGACCTCTGGTAGCACAGCGAAGCTCAACATCGATAAGCCCACGAGCTTTGCCAACACCACGTGGCGCGGAGCACTTAAGGAGACGGGCAACTCTTGGGGCCATACTTGCTACGGCGCGAGCAAAAACGACCTTGTGATTGTGTTTAAGAGCATCAGTAATTCCGGCGAAGCGGTTGCAGACATCTCGGCCACGCTGCATGCCCACGATACCTACAACGCCGAAAAAACCGTCGCCCAATCCGATGGTGACGACTATCGCACCTACACGGACGTCACCGGTACGTTTGTCAGGAATAAGGGCTTTGAGTTTTCGCTTCCCGTCGAGGAGGAGGGCTGCGACCTTACGGTTACGGGTGTACCTAAAAAGAAGAACGGCAAGTACTACCTGAATACCACAGTCGAATCGGGAGACGGCGCCGTTAACATGGGAACGCGCATCACGGATTCCTTTGAGCTTTTGATTTCCTAGTACCTCGTATTGTCAGCGTGCGATGCATGGGGACGGTGGCGGGCGCGGCTTTATTGAGAGTTGCGCCCGCCACCGCTTTTTGCAAATGGGTCTATTTGCTGATTTGGGTTTTACTGCCGGCTAAAGCATGCCGGCAGATGCGAGGACGAGTATGACCACGATTGCTACCAGGGCAACAATCACCATCGTGAGCGCCATCGTGCGTTGACGTTTGACGGCAAGGCGCGCGCGACGCATGGACTCGGCGCTGCGGACGGTCTCGGTGGATGGGGTTGGGCGAGACACGGGCTGTGCCTGCGCC
>CABQZS010000029.1 GCA_902468695.1 uncultured Collinsella sp. | reverse complement strand
TCGCGCCCTTGAAGTTGAACGTCAGATTGTCCAAATGCGGCCCGCGCAGCGTCGGCCGGTCCGCCGTTCGGTAGAACGGCGGAACCAATAGGTTTGGTAAAACCGCGTAACCCTACAGCTCCGTTACTTCAACGTTGTTGTAGATCTCGTCCCAGCGGTCCATGACCAGGTGGCCGGTCTTGGGATCCATGGCGTTGAGCTTGCCGCAGGTATTGGCGGTCTTGAGCACCGTGACGTCGTCGGCGCCAGCAGCAATGGCATGTGCAAAGCCGGCGATGGTCGAGTCGCCGGAACCCGTCGCGTTCACAGCCGCAATCGCAGGCGTCTTGGCGCGGAACGCGCGGCCCTCATGGAAGCCCACCGAACCGGCAGCGCCCATCGAAACGACAACCCAGGGGATACCGGCAAAACGGTCATCGGCGGCAAGCGCCTCGCGCAGGGCATCGACATCATCGGTCGTAAAGGACGTACCCAGCAGGCCGTTAATCTCGGTCAGGTTGGGCTTTACGAGCTCAGGCTTAGCGTCGGACTCCAGCGCGGCCTCCAGCGATGCACCCGAGGTGTCGAGCAGCACCTTGGCGCCCGCCTCCTCGGCGATCTTGACGAGCTCGGCATAGTAGCCGGCATCGACCCCACGCGGCAGCGAGCCCGAAAGCGTCACAACGTCCGCCTTCGCTGCAAGCTCGGCAAACTTGGCCGTAAAGGCCTCGAGCTCGGCCGGGGCGATCTGCGGACCGCTCTCCAAAAGCTCGGTCTGATTGCCCTCGTGCAGGATATTCAGGCAAATGCGCGTCTCACCGGCGATGGGCACAAAGTCGTTCTTGACGCCGTCGGCATCCATAAGCTCAGCCATATAGGCACCCATGTGGCCGCCGAGCAGGCCGGTCGCGAGCACGTCGTCGCCCAGCTGCAGCAGCACACGGCTCACGTTGAGGCCCTTACCGCCAGCGGTCTTTTCGGGCGTAACGCGGTTAACGTCGTCGATGATCAGCTTGTCGAGTTGATAGCGCGTATCGATCGACGGGTTCATGGTAACGGTCAGAATCATATTGAACTCCTGTTCCGGGGCGGCATGACCCGCCCCAAACATACGATAACTCGTTAAAGGATCTCGATCTCAAAGCCGCGGGTAACGGTCTCCCCCGGCTTGGCAACCAGGCAGCCACGCTTGTGCTCCAGAATATCGTCCTCGTCGGAGCAGGTGGACAGGCCGCCCCACGGTTCAACAGCCACAAAGTCGCCCTCGGGCTTGCTCCACACAATCAGGTACGGCATATCGGGGAACGTCAGGCGCACGCCCTTGTCCTCAGTTTTCTTGGTCAGCGTAACCACGCGGCTCTCAAGCACGTCAAAGATGGTCTCCGCGAAGTCGAAGAGTTCGTGGGTAAGCGGCAAGTCGTGGCCGACCATCGGGTTCTTGCTGCGATGCTCAACATCAATCAGGCCCGTCGAGGGAACGGCAGTACAGAGCTCGGTGGCCTCACGCTGCTCAAAACGGAGCTCATAGTCGTCATAGGACTCACCCTCGTCGAGCGGGCACTTAAAGCCGGGGTGACCGCCCACAAAGAATGGCATGTCCTCGGTGCCCTCATTGGTCACCTCGTAGGACACGTTCACCTTTTCCGAATCGATCGTGTAACGAGCAACGATCTTAAACGGATACGGGTACTGCTCGAGCAACTCGGCATGGTCGGCAGAGCTTAGGCTCAGCGCAACCAT
>CABQZS010000028.1 GCA_902468695.1 uncultured Collinsella sp. | reverse complement strand
GTGTACGTGGCCGGTGACGCCCGCAACGGCAGCTCGCTCGTGGTGAGTGCTATGGCCGATGCCCTGGCCTGCGCCGCCGAAGTCGCCGACGCGCTGGCGCTGTAAAGCAGTCATTTAAGAACGTCCCCAACGACTAGTCGTTGGGGACGTTCTTTTTTGTCTGGTCGTTGGGGACACTCCTTGCGGGTTTGCGAGCGATTTGCTCGTTTGTCGACGTACGGGTGTTCATTCGCCGACGTTTGCGCCTGTGGTGCTCTGCTGTTTCTGTGGTGGCAGCGGGCGTTTGGCTCAAAATGGCGGGTCGGCTGTCTATATCTACCTGCCGTTTCTTTGCGGTGCGCATTTTCGGTCAAGCTTTTCGTCAAGTGTTTGGTCAGCATCTGGTTTGCAGCCGGAGGCCTATTTTGCCCGCGCTGGTCGTGGCCGACCGCCCTCCTCGTAAGCTCAAATTGAGGTCTATCAGTTTGAGGAGGATGCCATGACTGACCACGTTTTAGACCGAGCGCAGCTAGCCGAAGCCGTCGGCAACGATATTGCCGACATGGCCCATTTTTGGATGCTGCGGAAGTTCCAGTTTTTGGAGCCGGCGCGCGAACAGTTCGAGATCATTGTCGACCCGTGGCTCAGCTATTGCACCGAGCCTTCGCAAAACGAAATCATGGCCTACAACATGGCATTTACCGATTGGCTGCTCTTCGAGCGCCCCTATCGCCATGGCAAGACGCTGCTCGAGCTGTATGTTGAAGAGCCGCCGGCATCGCTTTCGCCTGCCTCGCTCAAGCGGCTCGAGCAGGTACGCGACACGCAGTATTTCTCGCGCTTTGGCATTTTGGACAAGGATCCTGCGACTGGTATGGTCGCGCTGAAGGACACGCGCACCGACTGTCGCTTTGATGTCTACGACCCGCATATCGTGCAAAAGGAGCATTGGAACGACGGCGCGATTGCGGTGCGCCTCGCCTGCGTCGACGATGTCTGGCTTACGGCGGGACAGCTCTACCTGTATGACATCGCGCGGCTGAGTGACACGGCGGTCGATGGGCCTGGTGCGGTGCATCCGGAGGACCTGCAGGATGGCTTTGACACCTCGTGCATCAGTTTCTTCTTGCGTCTGGTCCGCGACATCATGGGCGCCCAGGGGCGGTACGTAAAGTCGCTCAACATCTACGAGCAGGAGTGGGAGTAGGGGATGGGCTGTCGCAGCGCCGCCGCGTGTCTATTTGTCTCGATCTGTAACGTTTAGGGACAAAAAACCGGTCTACCTGTTACAGATCGAGACGAACGCTTGGGTGCCGCTGGTTTGTCTAAATCTGTAACGTTTGGGGGCCTGGAGAACGTCTAACTGTTACAGATCGAGACGTTTGGCACCTGGTTGGGGGAATGTCTCAATCTGTAACATCTACAGGCCCAAATTCGACCTACCTGTTACAGATTGAGACAAAGGTTGGCGGCTGCCGAAAGATCTTGTTCCGTAACAACTAGAGGCTCAAAGACTGTCTTCCTGTTACAGATCAAGACATTTGTCAGCGGCGGCAACAGCGGCGATGGTCCATTTGTCCGATGTGGTGGTGATAGAAGTGTCTAATGCCGTTTTTAAACACAAGCACGTAACACGTAACACCCTGGCGCGGAATAGGATGCTTGCCAGGCTCACGGAGGCGGCTGAACAAGGCGTGCTGCTTGTGACGCACGACAATGCCGAGCTCATGTGGCTGCGGCGCCATGTGGGAACCGATGATATTGCGGAGCCCGAGCCGTATCTGTTCTGCTTTCAACATGATTGGGTTGTACTGACGCCGGCGGAGCGAGCGTTGCGTACCATCAAAGGGCTTGCAGAGTTTCATCCCGATTGGGCGTTTTGGGGTTATGACGCGGCACTTTTGTGGGGTTTGGAGGTGCCGAATGATCTGCTCGGGCCACGATATCTTGTTAAGACGGGTTGCTCGGTGCCGCTGAGTGCAGGATGTCGGCTGTTGCGTCCGCAGGCGGCGGGTGCACTTGAACAAGCCGACAGCGTGCAGGTGACGTCGTTTTGGCGCACGGTGGAGGATTGCTTACTGCGTGCGCCGTTCTCCTACGGGTTGGCGATTGCCGATTCTGCACTGCGGGCGAAAGGCGTATCACGCGGGGATTTGTGCGAGCGCCTCCGCGCCGATTGCGAGGACAGGCGAGGGTATCGCAGGGCACAGGTGATTGCGTCGTATGCAGACGGGCTGTCCGAAAACGGCGGCGAGTCTCGGTTCCGAGCGTTCTTTATTGCGTACGGCTTTCCGGTTCCGGAGCTGCAGGTGGAGTTTCGCGATCCGCTCGATTCGAGCCAGGTGTTTCGGGTTGATTATTTCTGGAGGCTCGAGGATGGGACATGTGTCATCGGCGAGCTCGACGGGAAGGGAAAGTATACCCTGCAGGATGGTGGGGATCGGGGGTCGGTCGACCCATTCGTGGCAGAACGTCAGCGAGAGTCTCATCTGACGATGCTCGGGCACAAGGTGCTTCGGTTTACGTTTGATGAACTCAAGAACCCGGGGAAGCTGGCTGAAAAGATGAGACTGGCGGGAATTCAACAGCGGGCCGATCTGGCTGAGGAATGGAGACGCCAGTGGTATGGGCGCTGAGAGGTTTTGTCTCGATCTGTAACGTTTAGAAGTTGTTTGAGTTCGTAATTGTTACAGATCGAGACAAACCGGTGAAACGTCGACCGAATGTCTTGATCTGTAACATCAAGGGGCCCAATAACCCTGTACCTGTTACAGATCGAGACATTCCCCTGATGTTGCTGGGGTGGGGCTGCAACGTATTCCGTCCCCCTCACATCCCCTCTTCCCTCCGTTAACCGATATGTCCGCAGCAATCCTGCCGCGCTGGATAATAATGGACAGATGTTCAAGTTTTCTGAGGGGGAGGAGCTCGATATGGCGTCTGCCGATCGTTCTACGTCGTTTATCAATGCGACCGTCCTGGATGGTTCGGAGCATATGGAGCCGCAACCCGATATGGCCGTGGCCGTTGAGCGCGGTGTCATCACGTGGATGGGGCCGAGTGCTGTGGCGCAGGCGCCTGCGGGTGCCGAGGTTATCGACCTGGCAGGTGCGTATCTCATGCCAGGCCTCATCAATATGCATGTGCATCTGTGCGGTTCGGGCAAGCCGGTTTCGGCGGGCGATGCGGGCGCGCTGATGAAGAAGCTCGATAATCCCGTGGGGCGCGCCATTGTGCGCCATATTCTTAAGGGCAGCGCCCAACAACAACTGGCAAGTGGCGTGACCACGGTGCGCGGCGCGGGCGATCCGCTGTTTGCCGATCTGGCCGTGCGCGATGCTATCGATGCCGGCAAGTATCAAGGTCCTCGCCTGGTGGCGCCGGGAACGGGCGTCACGGTGCCGGGCGGCCATGGTGCGGGCTTGTTCGCCCAGGTGGCCAACAGTCCCGCCGAGGCAGCCGAACAGGTGCGCGACCTGTATGCGCGTGGTGCCGACGTCAT
>CABQZS010000027.1 GCA_902468695.1 uncultured Collinsella sp. | reverse complement strand
GCAGCAAGCATTCACAGGAGCAGGCAGCTACAATGAATACGTGCTGATTATTCTCGTCATTGGATGATGTTTTATGGAACAATTCTCGCAATCGGGCTCGCGCGGTCGACGCCGCACGGGCAACGAGCCGGCGCCGCACGAACGCGTGAAGAGCGAACGCCGTGCCAACGAGCCGCGACGCACCGCGAGCCCCCATCGCGCTTCTGCCAACAACGCGGGCCGCACCAACACTCCCGCCGCGGAGCAGACGCCTGCTCGCCCCAAGTCCCGCTACATCCCTGCCCTTGACGGCCTGCGCACGCTTGCCGTCGTCGCGGTGGTGCTCTATCACCTCAACCTCACGTGGGCGCAGGGCGGCCTGCTCGGCGTCACGATCTTCTTTGTGATTTCGGGCTATCTGATCACGCGTTTGCTGCTCAACGAAGTCGCTAAGACCGGCCGCATCGACCTTAAGAGCTTCTGGATTCGCCGCATCCGTCGCCTGGTCCCTGCCGTGGTAACGGTAGTGTTCGTGACCTGCGCGCTGTGCACCATCTTCAACCACGTGATGCTCACCAAAATGCGCCCCGACATCCTGCCGTCGCTGCTGTTCTTCAACAACTGGTGGCAGATTGCCCAAAACGTCTCGTACTTCAATGCTCTGGGCGACCCCTCACCGCTCACGCACTTTTGGTCGCTTGCCATCGAGGAACAGTTCTACCTGATTTGGCCGCCACTGCTGTTTGCCATGGTATCTATGCATGTGAGCAAGCCCAACACGCGCCGCGTGGTTCTGGGCCTTGCCGCGGTATCTGCCCTAGCCATGATGGTGCTTTACAACCCTGCCGCCGACCCCAGCCGCGTGTACTACGGCACCGACACCCGCGTGTTCTCGCTGCTGCTGGGCGCCTGGATGGCCTTTATCCCCGATCGCGACCTGGCGCCGGTGCGTCTCGCTCGTCGTTTGGGGCTCAATCGCCTGGCTGGCGCCGCCAAGCACGGCAAGAACGCCGAGGGCAAGCCTGGCGAGAAGGCCGACGAATCAGCCGAGACCGCCCCGGCACAGCCGAGCGCCCTCGTGCGCTTTTGGTCCTCGCCCGCATCCATCGATGTGTTGGGCGTCGTGGGTCTGGTTGGCCTTGCCGCCATGGTCGCGCTCACCAACGGCTACACCGCCTTCCAGTATCGCGGAGGCACGCTGCTGTGCTCGATCCTCACGCTCATGGTCATTGCCGCCTGCGTGCAGCCCCAGGGAATGGTTGCCCGCGCGCTGTCCGCCGAGCCGCTCGTGTGGGTTGGCAAGCGCTCGTACAGCATCTACCTGTGGCACTATCCGCTGCTGTTGCTCATGAACCCGGTCGCCAACATCAACGATATACCGTGGTGGCAGTACATTTTGCAGGTGCTGTTGGTGGTCGCCGTGGCCGAATGCTCATATCGCTTTATCGAGACTCCGTTTAGGAAGGGCGCCTTTGGGCGCACCGTCGCCGAATTCCGCGATGGCGCCACCACGCCCGCCAACTGGGCACGCGCGCACGTCCCTGCCTGCGCAGCCTGCGCTGTCGTGTTGGTCGTTGTGCTGGGCGGCCTGATCTTTGTTCCCGAGACGTCTGCGCTGAGCGGCGAGGGCGCCGAAGTTCTGAACAAGGAAGCCAAGAACACCGCGCCCACCGACCAGCAGGCGGCCGACGACACCGACAAGGACAACGACGGCTTCCCCGATGGCTCCTACGATCTGCTTATGATCGGCGACTCCGTGTCGCTGCGTGCCGTGGACACCTTTGACGGCGTGTTCCCGCACAGCCATATCGATGCCGAAAAGGGCCGCCAGTTTGATGCGGGCCGTGCGACATTTGAAGGCTATATCCAGCAGAACCTTGCCGGCAAGATCGTGGTCTTTGCCCTGGGCACCAACGGCTTGGTAACCGACGACCAGATAGACGCCATCATGGCCGATGCAGGAGATAAGCGTATTGTGGTGTTTGTGAACACGCGCAGTCCGCAGCCGTGGGTTGGCTCTACCAACCAGGCCATCGCCAACGCCGCTACGCGCTACAAAAACGTGCGCGTTATCGACTGGTACGGATACAGTGCCAACCGCAACGACCTGTTCGATGGCGATGGCACGCACCTATCGACCACTGGCGTGACTGAGTACCTCAACTTGATCCACGATGCCGTCAAGAAGGACCTGCCCGTACACCCCGAGGATCACGTCAACGATCCGCAGCCGGCAGCCGTCAAGTCTGCCACCGACGCACTCGTCAATGCACTCGCTCTCAAGCCCCACAAGCTGGGCACCGACAAGTAACCCACAGCACAAACTTCCCACATCCGGAAGGGGGCGCCTGCCACGGCAGACGCCCCCTCCGGCAGTTAGGGACGTTCCTTATGTGCCGGCACCTAGGGACACTCCTGACACAGCCGAGGAACGCCCTCCTTGCTACCGAATTCTGGGCGCCTCGCCACCCCGAGCGTTGTTTCCAAGCCCCACGCCCGCAGCAAACAACCCAAAATCACTCTTTTCGAGCCGGCTCCAAGAGGCTGTGGGCAAAAAAGGGCAAATATGAGTACTGTTACCATTTTAGTAGCAGGCAAAACCACCCAAAATGACGTCCGAGCGACCCCTACAACCCCCTAAAGCAGCCAACCTGACTGGTTTAAGGCGTATTGAAGCCAATTTTAATGAACATACTAATGGTTATGTTCATTATCTATTCAGATGTAAATGCTATTCACTTAGCAACAGTACTCATATTTGGCATTTTTTGTCCATTGCTATATAACTAACACCCTATAGCAGACAATCAGAACCACCCTTAAAAAGGGTGGTTTGCTCTTAGGGTATAACCCACGGGCCCCGGGCTCGCGTCTAAAGGCGCGGGCCCGGACTTCGTCCAGGCCCAGTGCATCTTGACCCGTGGCGCGCCGGTCGAACCGGCGGGATCACCTCCTCTTGAAGGGGTCCTCGTACTCCTTCACGCTCAGCTTGTCCAGCGCGATGTCGTGGGACTCCTGCTCCCTGATGTACTTGGCGATCGTCGCCTCGTTCAGGCCGACGGTGGACATGCAGTGGCCCTCCGCCCAGAACCTCCTGTTGCCGAACTTGTACTTGAGGTTGGCGTGCCTGTCGAATATCATCAGCGAGCTCTTCCCCTTCAGGTAGCCCATGACGCTCGCGACGCTGTACTTCGGCGGGATCGCCAGCAGCGCGTGCACGTGGTCTGGCATCAGGTGCCCCTCGATTATCTCGATCCCCTTGTACTCGCACAGCTTCCTGAGGATCTCCCCTATGTCGCTCCTGATTTGGTTGTAGATCACTTTGCGCCTATACTTCGGCGTGAACACGACGTAGTACTTGCACATCCACTTCGCGTGGGAAAGGCTGTAGGCCTTCTGGGCCATGGCGACCACCCCTTCGACTCGAATTCTCGACGGCCTGAACAATCGTCAATATCGGTCGGAGGGGTGGCTTTGTAAAGCCGTTTGTCTCCACCCGCGTAGCGGGTGGTTTAAAGCTGGCCGCTGCGCGGCCAGCAGACTAAAGTCTTGAAAAAAACAGGCCGCAGCCCATCGCTGCGGCCTGTTCGGAAGCAAAAGTGGGCGCTAAGCGCTGTAGCCCATCGCCTGCAGGACAAACATGACAACCGTGAGCACCGTAATCACGCCGATAGTCGCCCAAGTGAGCACGTTCCACACGCGGCCGTTGCGGTTGGCGCCCATAATGTGACGGTCGGCGGCGATAACCACCTGGAACACCAGAACCACGGGCAGTAGCACGCCATTGATGACCTGCGAGGTCATCATAATCTGGAACAGATCGACGCCGGGCATAAGCACCAGCACGGCAGAGATACCGATGATAGCCGTAATGATGCCGCGATAGACCGGGGCCTCGTCCCAGCTGCGGTCGGCACCGCGCTCCCAGCCAAATGCCTCGCAGATAGCGCTCGACGTAACGCCCGGCAGCACGCAGGCAGCCAAGAAGCTCGCCGCGACCAGGCCCGAGGCAAACAGTACCGTGGACCACTGACCCGCAATAGGCTCCAGCGCGCGGGCAGCATCGGCAGCATCGCTAATCTGAATACCCGCCGGGAACAGCACCGTACCGGTCGTGATGATAATGAAGCCGGCAATGACATCGGCGGCAAGCGAGCCGCTCACGGTATCGATGCGCTGCAGCACGATATCGTCCTCGCCCGCGTTCTTATCGACCACGTTGTTCTGCGCCAAGAAAATCATCCACGGCGCGATGGTGGTACCGATCGTTGCGACCACGAGCGACACGTAGCTGGGGTCATTTTGAATGTTAGGCACGACCAGGTCGACCGCGACCTCACCCCAGTTGGGGCCTGCCATAAACGCGGCGACAATATAGGTCACGAACACGCAGCTCACCAGCAGCAGAATCTTCTCGATGCGCTGGAAACTACCCGACATGGTAAGCATCCACACCAGCAGCGCCACCAACGGCACCGAGATGCTCGCCGGCACGCCAAAGAGAGCAAGGCCGCTGGCGATACCCGCAAACTCCGAAATGGTCACAGCCGTGTTGGCGATCAATAGCGCCGCCATAGCAAGTACACTCTTGCGCACGCCAAAGCGCTCGCGAATGAGCGATGCCAAGCCCTTGCCCGTGACGCAGCCGCAGCGCGCCGCGGTCTCCTGCGTCACGATGAGCAGCACAGTCATGACGGGAAGCATCCAGAGCATCTTGTAGCCATAGCTGGCGCCCGCGCTGGAATACGTTGCAATGCCGCCGGCGTCATTGCCCGAAAGCGCCGCCAGCAGACCGGGACCCATAGCGCCAAAGATGGCCGCGATGGTCAACTTTTGCTTGGTGCCCAACTTTTGCTTGGTATTTTGCACGCGACCACCTAACCCATGACCGACATGGTGAGCAGCACCGCAGCGGCGCAGTACGCTACGCACGAGATCATGACGGCAATAACGTTCATGGCGGTACCCGACGTGTTGAGGTCATGCTCGTCACGCCAGAACAGCACCATCAGGTAAATCACGGCGCTCATGTTGCCAACCAGGCAAATGATGGCAGCGATATTAAAGCACCCGGTAAAGAGTTGCTCCTCAAACATGGGCGCATCGGGGAACGCGGCGGTGCGCACCAGCTGGGCGCACAGGTAGGTCACGAGTGACAGAATCAGGCCCATGCCCGTGCTCTGGAAGAAGAACCCCAGATACGGCTTGGGCTCGTCGTCGTGACCGTCATACTCCAGGAAGTAGTTCTTGACGAACGACACCATGCGCGAGGCCGCCAGCAGCACGAGCGGCATGGCGCACATGGGGAACACCACCAGATGTGCGGAGCCGAGCGCCGTCCCCAGCACGGTCGCCATGATGCACGACGCGATGCCCCATACAACAACCCAGTACTGGCGATGCACGAACCAGCTGAGCACGTTCGTCGAGTCGTCCGACGCGCTATCGCCCGAGCCGACACCGGCGATCTGCAGGTCCTCCTGGTGCTCCTCGGCGATAACGTCCATGGCGTCGTCGAAGGTTACGATACCCAGGATATGACGGTTCTCGTCGCAGACAGGGATGGCAACCAGGTCGTACTTGGTCATCTCGTCCGTCACGTCTTCCTGGTCCTCGTCGGGCGACACATAGACCAGGTCGCGATAGGCCAGCTGACCCAGCGTGGCGTCGCGGTCGGCTACGATCAGCGTGCGCAGCGAAAGCACGCCGGTCAGCATGCCGCTCGGATCCTCGGTATAGACGTAGTAAACGCTCTCGAAGTCCTCGTCGAGCTCGCGAATCGCCTCGATGGCGTCACCGACCGTCGCCGTGGCGGGCAGGGAGACAAACTCCGAGGTCATGATGCGGCCGGCGGTGTTGTCCTCATACCCCAGCAGGTTACGAATCGCCTTCTCCTCCTTGACGCCCATCAGGCGCAGAAGCTTCTCGGCCTTCTCGTAATCGAGCTCGTCGATCAGGTCGGCTGCATCGTCCGGGTCCATCATGGCCAGCATCGACGATGCGTCCGTGTCGGACAGGCCCTCGAGCATCTCGGTCATAAGCTCGTCGTCATCGAACTCCGAGATGGCCTCGGCGGCCTGGGCAGTATCGAGCTGCGCAAACACCTGCGCACGTAGGCGCGGGTCGAGCTGCTCGATAATGTCGGCGATGTCGGCAGGGTGCAGCTCGCCGAGCGTCTTGTGCGACACCGAGAGTTGAATGTTCTTGGTCGAGCGGTCGAGCAGGTCCATGTAGGACCAAGCGATGATGTCCTCACTGAGCGGCTTGCCCAGGTGCTTCATAAAGCCTTCGACGATATGCTCGAGCGCGGGGCTGATGGCGCGCAGCAGACCGCGGGCGCCGACCTCGGCGCCCAGCAGGCGCAGCTGGTTTTCGCCCGACATGGAAAACTTGATGTCGTTTACGCGCACGACCTTCATGCCCTGCGTGTCGACAATCTGCTTGTTGAGCACGTCGCGGGCAAGCAAGAGTTCGGTCGGCTGCAGGTACGAAAAACGGATTTCGGTGGCCGACGTCTTAAGGTGTACACCCGTCTCGTCGATACGGTCGACCCATTTGCGCCAGCTGATCATAAACGGCGTCTTGCCGGGTCCGCGGAACGCGAGCGACGTCACGTGCGGAAAAACTTCGCCGGTAGCAATGCCAAAATCGTTCACAACGCCGAGCTTTTCGCCATCGACGTCCAAGACCGGCAATT
>CABQZS010000026.1 GCA_902468695.1 uncultured Collinsella sp. | reverse complement strand
GTGTCGTTAGCACCGCATACGCCGCGCGCGCCCTCATCGCGCGCCGCACCGCAACGGCGCGGACACAAATGGCAGGCGGGCGAAAAAAGTTCGGTCAACGACGTCGGCATAAAAACATGCTCCAAAACAACGATTCAGCAGCTCAAACGTAAAGGGCCAGGCCGCGTAGACGGCTCCGTCCCTAAGGCGCCGTAATCGTCCGACACGATTTTTGTAATGTCAAGACTGGAATCGACAAAGTGCCGCTTTATGATGTAGTTATTCCGCCCCCCGCGGAGCAACTGGGTGAACCGTCGCGTTTATTTAGGGAGCCCACACAGTCGTACTTAGTACAGGTATCCTTCGTTGTTAAGGACGCTGGAACAGTCGATGAGGGCACCCACCTGTTTTAGGTGGGTTCATTTTCGTAACGTGGGGGGTGGTTTTCTTTTGCCGAAAATCACCATACAGTCCATATGGATTCCCGCCGGCATCCCGACAAGCCATCGACAACATTCCAATATCTGGTATGCGCGTGATAATCGCACGGTGCAAACCTCCGCACCCCCCTCGGTCGAGTATCATGGGGCAGCTATGCCATTTCCGCGTAGCAACCTTTGACCTTTTCCTTCGACGCTTGGCGGTTTTTAGATTCATGGCTTCATCCCCGAGCTACATACCGTATCTATGCGTGGCAGCGGCGGCCTTTATCACGACCTTCCTCGCGGTGCCCCTGGTCAAGCGCTTGGCAATTAAGCTCGATGCCGTCGACTATCCTTCTAAGCGCCGCATCAACACCAAGCCCATCCCGCGTTTGGGCGGAACGGCGGTGTTTTTGGGCCTGGTCGTTGCCTGCATTGTGCAAATCCTAGGCACCTGGCACCTAGGCTGGCCACCCGTCCTGGTGCCGCACCCGCGCCTTCACATTAGCTATCCCATGCTGGCACTCTCCTTTACCGTCATCTTTGCGACCGGCGCTATCGACGACGTCTTCCAGCTCAAGCCCAAGCAAAAGCTGGCCGGACAGGTCCTCGCCGCGCTCATCGCCTGTATCGGCGGCCTGCGGATCGGCGTCATCGTCAACCCGTTTGCCCCCGGCGAAATCATGCTTGAGTGGCTCGCCTACCCCATCACCGTAATCTATCTGGTGGCATTCACCAACATCATTAACCTCATCGATGGCCTCGACGGCTTGGCCACGGGCATCTGCGGCATCGCCTCGTTCACCATGTTTTCGATGGCCGTTCTCTCGGGCCGCATCGACGCCGCTGCGCTCTCCATCGCGCTCTTTGGCGCCTGTCTGGCCTTTTTGCGCTACAACTTCAACCCCGCAAGCATCTTCTTGGGCGACTCGGGGTCGCTGCTTCTGGGCTTTGCGCTGGGCTCCATCTCGCTGCTCAACGTGAGCCGCACCGCCGCGCTCACCTCGCTTATCATCCCGCTCATCGTTGCCGGCGTGCCCATCATCGACACGTTTAGCGCCATCGTGCGCCGCAGGCGCGCCCACATTAGCATCGGGCAGGCCGACAAGGGCCACATCCACCACCGCCTAATCCAAGAAGGCTACAACCAAAAACAGGCCGTGCTGCTCATCTATGCCTGGTGCATCATGCTTTCGGCCGGCGCCGCCGCGATTAACCAGGTCGAGGTGCCCATGCGTGTGCTCATCTTTACCGTGCTCGCCATTGGCTCGGCGGCCTTTGCCAAGCATCTACATCTGTTTGAGCCCGTGCTGCGCCACCATTACAACAAGCGCACGCACGAGGACGAGCTCGTCACCCCCGACGACCCCGCCTTTAAGCAGGAGGAGCAGGCAGCCGAGGAGCGCAAAGAAGAGCGCCACCACAAGCTCTAGGGCAAGCTGCCGAGGATGTGCCAAGGCACCGTTAGCCAAGCGCGGCCGCGCCGCACCCATCGCACATACCGCACCACGCGCGTCCCCCTCCCACCCCTCGCCTACTTACGCACCGCCCCTCCAATAAACGCGTTATCATCTTGACCCATGAACATACGTTAGGAGCAATCATGCCAAACGAGAACAGCTACGAAGTCGCGCTGCAAAAGAGCAACGCCATTCGCGAGGGCCTGGCCAAGACGCCCGAGAAGTTCACCATGCTCACCGGCGACCGCCCCACCGGCCGTCTGCACCTGGGCCACTACTTCGGCACCCTCAAGGGCCGTGTTGAGCTGCAGAACATGGGCGCCAAGACCAACGTGCTCATCGCCGACTACCAGGTCATCACTGACCGCGACACGACCGAGCACATCCAGGACAACGTGTACAACATGGTCATGGACTACCTTGCCTGCGGTATCGACCCCGACAAGACCATGATCTACGCGCACTCCGCCGTGCCCGCCGCCAACCAGCTCATGCTGCCGTTCCTGTCGCTGGTGTCCGAGGCCGAGCTGGCGCGCAACCCCACGGTAAAGGCCGAGATGGAGGCCTCGGGCCACGAGCTCACCGGCCTTCTGCTCACCTACCCGGTACATCAGGCCTGCGACATTCTGTTCTGCAAGGGCAACGTGGTGCCCGTCGGTCGTGACCAGCTGCCGCACATCGAGCTAACCCGCACCATCGCACGCCGCTTTAACAACCGCTACGGCAAGGTATTTCCCGAGGTCGAGGCACTGCTGTCCGAGACCCCGCTACTGCCCGGCCTTGACGGTCGCAAGATGAGCAAGAGCTACGGCAACGCCATCAACATCTCGATGACCGCTGAGGAGACGGCCAAGCGCATCAAGAAGAGCCAGACCGACTCCGAGCGCATGATCACGTTCGATCCCGAGAACCGCCCCGGCGTGTCTGGCCTGCTTTCGACAGCCGCCATCTGCACCGGTCGCTCCGAGGTCGAAATTGCCGAAGAGATTGGCATGGGCGGCTCCGGCCAGCTCAAGAAGTACGTGACCGAGGCCGTCAACGAGTACTTCGCACCTATCCGCGAACGTCGCCAGCGCTACGAGAACGATCTGGACTATGTGAAGGACGTCCTGCACGAGGGCAACCGTCGTGCTAACGAGATCGCCGAGCAGACCCTGGCAGAGGTTCAGGATGCCATGGGCATGGTGTACTAGACCGATCTGCTGGCTTGAGCTTTCGATTGCTATAGGGCGGGCGCTACGGCGTCCGCCTTTTTTGGAGCCGGACCGCTTCGGCTCCGTCCATCACACTCCCCCGACAAACAGGAACAGGCCCGCTGGCAGTTAGTTGCCAGCGGGCCTGTTCCCGAAGTACACCGTTGAATCGCACAGAGGGGAGGAATGCGAATCAAACTCAACAGGGCAGGCTTTTTCATCGCCTATTGCCTGCTCCGTTGCTGAAACCAATATAGTTCGCCGTGGTTTACTTTTTGACGACAAAATGCGCCGCCATAGCTTCTCCATAAGTTAGCCCAAGTAAACTAAACCACCACAAAGGGGACAGGCACCTTTGTGGTGGTTTACGCCAAGGCAGAGCCGCTAGAGTCCGGCAGGCCAGCGACAGGCGGCCAAGTCGACGTGCATGGGATCGGTAAACGTCACGCCCTCCCCCGTTAAGAGCTCACGCTGAGCATCGGGGCCGCCAAACGCAAAGCCCTCGCAAATACGGCCATCGGCAAACACCACACGATGGCAGGGAATCAGACCAGGGCGCGGATTGCCGTGCAGCGCATAGCCCACATAGCGCGCGCTTCGTGGACGACCGGCGAGCAGCGCCACCTGGCCGTACGTGGCGACCATCCCCTCGGGGATCTGCTCGACCACCTCGTACACCCGTTCAAAAAAGCCCTCAGACGCCATTGCTCGCTCCCTTCCACCCGGAAAAGCATAAACCACCACAAAGGTGCCTGTCCCCTTTGTGGTGGTTTATGGCAGGTCGGTTAGTTAGCGGGCTGGAAGAAGGCTACGGCTACGGCGCCGGGGCCTACGTGGGTGCCGATGGTGGCGCCAATGGTGTGAACGGGCAGTTCGCCCTCGGTGTGACCAGCCCACAGTGCCGCGCTGTCCTCGATATACTTCTTGAGCACCGCATCCGAAAGACCCGTATAGCCGAGCGCCAGCGGCATGGAAAAGTCGATGCCGCCCGCCTTTTCGACCTTTTGGTTCAGCAGGTTGCGGCCGTTCTTGGAACCGCGCGCCTTGCCCAGCTGCACGATCAGACCGTCCTCGACAGCCACCACAGGCTTTACGTTGAGCAGCGTGCCCACGGCGCCGGCCGCAGCAGACAGACGACCGCCGCGCACCAGGTACTCCAGCGTCTCGAGCAGGCCGATAACCACCACACGGTCGCGCACGGCCTCGACAGCCGCCGCGATCTGAGATGCACTGCGGCCCTCGTCCACCAAGCGCAGCGCATACTCGACCAGGACGCGCTCGCCCAGGGTGACGTTGTTGCTGTCTACCACGAACACGTCGCCACCTGGCGCCTCGGCAAGTGCGGTACGGGCACTCTGATTGGTGCCTGATAGCTTAGCGCCCACGGTAATAATCACAGCCTCATCGCCGGCTTCACGAACCTTGGCAATCGCCTGCGAAAACGCGTACGGGTTGACCTGGCCGGTCTTGGGCAGCTCATCGCGCTCCACGAGCATCTCGTAAAAGCGCTGGTGATCGATGTCGATGCCATCCATGTACACATCGGTGCCAAAAGTGACGGACAGCGGCAAAACGGCCAGTGCCGGGTGCTCGGCCGGCGACATATCGCTTGCGGAATCGGTAATAATGCGGACGGACATAGCGAATCCTTTCTTGCGCAGGTCCCGCGCAGGGAATTTTGACAGCAAGGCCCCGGCACGGTATACGCGCTCAAACAGGACTATGCAGTTGTTAATTGGAAGCAAAAGCCTTGGCGGCCCTACAGCTCGCGCAGGGTGTTGAGAATCGTGCGCAGCGACGTATACATCTGCTCGCGCTGCTCCACACCCATAGCCTTACCGGTGGTATCGAGCACTTCGTGGATGATGCGGTCGGCCTCGCTCATGCTCTCGCCACCCAGAGCGGTCAGGCGCACCGGAGCACGATACTTAACGGCGGCATCGCCCGAATCGTCGACCTCGACGTAGCCGCCCTCCTCCAGATGCGCGAGCGTACGCGAGACGGCGGCGCGGGTCACGCCTGCCATGCGAGCCAGGTCAGCGCCAGTCAGGCCGTCCTTGCTGCGCTCAAGATAGTACAGGCACATAACGTCGGAGCCCTTAAGGCCCAGCCTTGCGCCCTCGGATGTCTTAATGCGCTGGATCTCCTTGTAGAGCCCGCTGATCAGTCCGACAAAGTCCTCGAAACGTGTCTCGTCGTTCTGCTGCATGGGAGACGACCGCCTTTCGCTTGCATAATGCTAACGGGTAAACATCTTAGTCGCATAAGGCGACACCCGTACCCAAATGCCCCATTTGTTAACCCATCAACATAAAAACCACCACAAAGGGGACAGGCACCTTTGTGGTGGTTTGGGGCATCAATAGGTTCTAGGCGCCGCTACAGCTCCACGCAAGGATTGTCGCGGGTCACAAGCGTCTTAATGACAACCGTCGCTCCCAGATAGCGCTCAAGCAGCTCGGCTAAGCGATCGATCGCAGCCTGGCAATCCCCCATCCGCTCGGACTCCACGCACTCAATCGCCAGGAACGCATCGGCCGAATTATCGGACAGCGCCGTGCGAACGCCGTCGCGCCAGTTCCAGCAGCGGCACACGGCGCCCGCATCGTCGATGTAGGCGAGCTCGCCGGGCAGCGTCGGGTCATCCGCTTCCTCGCCAAGCGGCAAGAACGCATCGCCACCATCGGTCAACTTCAAGCGAAGATCTCCCTCAATCGCATGCAGGTCCTCGCCGCCAACGGGCAGCGCATAAGTCAACGAAATCGTGTTGTAGATATCCACCGCCGGTGTGATGTGACCGACCGGCTTGCCTTTGAGCACGCGTTTGAGCAAGTTCTCGATCGAGCAGCGCGCGCCCTTCTTGGTCTTGAACAAACGATAGGCCTCGCGCCATGCCTTGACCGGTGCGTTCTCGCTGATAGTATCGCTGGTCAGATGACGCTCCGCGTCGATATTGGCGCGGTCGAGCAACGCCGCAATCGCGTCCACGTCCTCCTGGGGAATCTGAACCGCGGGCTTCATGCCCTTCACGACCACAACACCGACCGCTGCCCGCGGAAACAGCTCCCAGAATGAATCATCGGCAATAAAGCTCTTCATACGTGCTCCCTTCACAATTCGCGCCAACGCGAGCGCCCAAACAAAAAGCGCCCTTACAACGGCCACCTTCAAAGTCCTACGGTGCCGTCACAAGAGCGCTTGCGCTGTCCCCATCCGGAGAAAGGGACGATATGTCAGGAGTATTGTAACCCGAGTCATCCGCGCGAGCAAAACCGCCACAAAGGTGCCTGTCCCCTTTGTGGTGGTTTTTGGTCTAAGGCGACGCTAGTGGCGGAGCCCCAGCAGGCCGCGGCCGCGATGACGGGCTTCGCTGGACACCTGGGCATGCGGGCCGGCGGCCTTGACAGACTCGGGCAGGTGCGAGTACTTCTTCTCGAAGTTCTCCTCGAACATCACGGCCAGGTT
>CABQZS010000025.1 GCA_902468695.1 uncultured Collinsella sp. | reverse complement strand
CGAGAGTACTGCGGGGTCAGCCCGTGGGAGGCCAGGGCGCCGCTGACCGGTGGACGGCACCGAGCCGTACGCTTGAACTTGGAAGGGGGAGGCCTCGCGGCCTCCCCCTTTTTTGCGTTTACGGGCTTTTGTCTCACATAGTAGCTGTGTTTTATAACCCTCGTTTGTCGCATCTTCTGCGAACGGGCTACAATAACTTAGTCTGTGCGATATGGAGGTGAACATGGCTGAAGCTGGTATCGGCGTTGATATCGTCGAGATTTCCCGCATGAAATCAATTCTTGAAAATACGCCGTCGTTTGCTCGGCGTGTGTTTACCGAAGAAGAGCGTGCGTATTGCGATGCATCATCGCGTCCCGCTGCTCACTATGCGAGCCGCTTTGCTTCGCGCGAGGCGGTACTTAAAGCTCTCGGCACGGGTTTTAGTCAAGGCGTGGGTCGCAAGGATGTTTCGGTTACGCGTGATAAACTCGGCAAACCGAAGGCGCTGCTTTCGGGCCGTGCTCTCGAGATCGCTCAAGAACTGGGTGTTGTTGAAGTCGCTCTTTCCATTACGCTTACAGGAGATTTGGCCGTTGCGAATGCCATCGCGATTACCGAAGATGCTCGGCCTAAGCCAAAAGAGGAAAAGGTGAGCACCAAGAAACGCGTAGCGCAGACATTTAAAGAGGCTCGCTCTGTTTTAGATGAGCTTGAGCAGCTGCAGAATTCAGCATTGACGGAGCACCTGGGCGATGCTTCGCAAGATACGCTAGGAGCATAGATGAAACCGGTTTTGAGTACCGAAGAAGTCGTTCGTCTCGAGGATATCATCGAACGCGAAGGGACTTCGAAGGCCGAGCTTATGGAGCTAGCGGGTGAGTTTGCCGCCAACGAGGTCTTGAAGCTCAATCCCGATCGGGTTCTCGTTCTGGTCGGTTTTGGTAATAACGGCGGCGACGGTTGGGTTGCCGCCGATATCCTGAGCCATAAGGGTGTGGACGTGGATATCGTTTCTCCGGTTGAGCCGGATGAGATTCCTGCTGCTCTGGCACGTCATGTTGCTCGTCGTACTGCCGGCCGCGATGTGCACGTTTGCGTCGGCCCCTCGCGTGACGAACTCGAGGTTTTGATCGATAAGGCCGATGTTGTTGTCGATGCCATTTTCGGTACCGGTTTCCACGGAAATCTGCGTGCGCCGTTCTCCATCTGGATTCCTACGGTCAATGAATGCGCCGATTGTGTCGTATCCATTGATGTTCCCTCGGGCCTGAATGCCGAGACGGGCGTTGTTGATGACGACTGCATTCGTGCCGAGCATACGGTGACGATGATTGCGCCCAAGATTGGTCTGTATAGCGCTGATGGTCCTGAGTATGCTGGCGATTTGATCTGCGGCAATCTTTACGACCGTCTTGACGAGGTCATCGATGATGTCGACCACGCCGCCGAGATTGTCGAGCCCGGTGACTTAGTTGATTACTTTGCCCCACTACCTACGAATATCGATAAGTATTCCCGTGGCTCTGTGCTTATTGTCGCCGGATCTGCGCAATATCCTGGTGCTGCCATTATGGCGGCCAAGTCTGCAGCTCGCGCGGGTGCTGGTTACGTGGCAGTCGCGGCTCCTGACGCCTGCGCCAATCTTATTCGCATGGCACTTCCTTCGATTCCCGTCTTTGCTATTCCGTCTGATTCCCGCGGCTCCTTTGGCGCCGCTGCGCGCATGACGGTGTGCGAGATTGCAAAGAAGTACAGCTGTGTACTGTGCGGTCCCGGTATGACGACATCTGCCGGCGCTATGCAGGTGGTTTCGGGCTTGCTCGAGCTTGATGTGCCGCTTATCTTGGACGCCGATGCACTCAACTGCCTTGCTAAGATTGCCATTGACGGTATTGATAGTAATCCCGAGATGTATCGTCGCGAGCAGCCGTTGGTTATGACGCCGCACTATCGTGAACTTTCGCGTCTGGTTGCCGGTGACGAGGTGAACGACCTTGGTACTGCGATTGCAGCCGCGCAGAAGGTTGTCTGGGCTGCAGGCTCTGACAATCTGGTGGTCATTGCCAAGGGGCCGACGACGGCTATCTGTGGCGTTGAGCGTGTGCTGCTGCCGCTCTCGGGTCCGGCTTCTCTGGCAACTGCCGGTTCGGGTGATGTTCTCGCGGGTATTTTGGCCGGCACGCTTGCCACCATGCGCGACGAGATGGATCGTTGGGAGTTGCTGTATTCGTACGCCGTCGCACTTCACAGCTACGCCGGTTTTGCCGCGGCGACGGAGTATGGTGAGAAGAGCGTCATCGCGACCGATCTTATCGACTTGATCGGTCCGGCCATGGAACTGGCGGCAAAGGATGCGCTCGAAGATCTGGGAATCATGGACGAAGGGTCGGATGACTAATCATGAATAAAGCCGATTTGACGCGCTGGTCCTGGGTCGAGATCGACCGCGGGGCGCTCCGTCGCAACACGAGGGCCTATAAGAACTTGCTGAATCCACGTCAGCGCCTGTGCTGCGTGGTCAAGGCCGATGCTTATGGTCATGGAGCTGTTGAGTGCGCCAAGATCATGTATTCGGCCGGTGCCGACATGTTTGCCGTGGCGACGGCTAACGAGGGCGTTGAGCTCCGACAGGGCGGGATTACGAAACCCATCCTCATCCTAAGCGAGCCGCCTATCGAGGCCATTCCGACGTTGCTCGAGTTTGATATCATGCCTTCGGTCTATACGTCTGATTTTGCTCTTGCGTATGGCGAATGTGCCGTCGCGGCGGGCAAAGTGGGCAAGTATCATCTCGCCATCGAGACGGGCATGAATCGTATCGGCGTTCACTACACGCAGGTGCTCGACTTTGTCCGCGGTATAAATTTCCATCGCGGTATTCAGTGCGACGGCGTATTTACGCACTTCGCCACGGCCGATGAACCTTCGGGCTGGGACTACAAGCTGCAGTGTCAGCGCTTTACCGAGGCCGTTCAGGCCATTAAGGATGCGGGTTTTGAGTGCGGTATCGTGCACTGCGCCAACACGCCGTCCTCGATGCTCGACCCCTCGATGCATTTTGATATGATCCGCGCCGGCGTTGGCTTGTATGGCATGCAGCCGTGCGAGCTGAGCGGCCGCGTGATGCAGCTTGATCCCGTTATGAGCGTCCATGCGCGCGTGACGCGCGTGGCACACCCTGCGATGGGTGAGGGCGTGGGCTACGGTTTTACCTACCGCGTACCGCGTACGCGCGTTCAGATCTGCACGCTGCCGATCGGTTATGCCGACGGCCTATCGCGTACACTTTCCAATCGTATGGATGTGCTGTATCGCGGCGAGCGCGTGCATCAGGTTGGCAATATCTGCATGGACCAGTTTATGGTCGCCATTCAGTCCAACCCGGCACACGAGATTCCCGAGGCCGAGTATGGTGACGAGATGATCATTGTCGGCCGCGATGGCGATGCCGAGATCACTATGGACGAGATGGCCCGACTGCGCGGAACGATTAACTACGAGGTCGCCTGCGGCTTTGGCATGCGTCTCGACAAGGTCTACGTGTAGGAGCCGCTATGGGCGTCATGCACAT
>CABQZS010000024.1 GCA_902468695.1 uncultured Collinsella sp. | reverse complement strand
CTGTTTTTGCAGGGCGGCCCCGGCGGCGAGAGCCCGCGTCCGCTGTCGCCCACAAGCGACGGCTGGATCGAGGAAGCCGTCAAGCACTTCCGCGTGGTCCTTCCCGACCAGCGCGGCACCGGACGCAGTAGCTGCGTGGACGGACGCACGATCAAGGCACTGGGTGATCGCGCAACGGCCGCCGGCGCCGATACAGCACGCTCGCAGGCGGATTTCCTCAAGCGCCACCTCGCCAGCTCCATCGTGCGCGATTTTGAGTACCTGCGCCTGGTGGGCTTTGGCGGCAAGCCGTGGGTCACACTGGGGCAGAGCTACGGCGGCTTTTTGACGTTGAGCTATCTGTCGCTCTTCCCCGAGGGCGTGGCGGCAAGCTTTACCTGCGGCGGCATTCCGCACGTGCCGGCGAGCGCCAGCGAGGTCTACGCGCACACCTTCCCACGCATGGCAGCCAAGACGCAGCAGTATTACGACCGCTACCCCGCCGACGTCGAGCGCGTGGCAGCCCTGGCCGATACGCTTGAGGAGCAGAAGCCCGCGCTGCCCGACGGCTCGCCAATGACGGTGGAGCGCCTGCAGCTTATGGGCAGCGACTTTGGCATGAAGCCGAGCTTTGAGCGCATGCATTGGATTATCGATCACGCTTTTGTTGACGGCGACGGCACGCTGACCTGCGGCGCCTCGGTATCTGACAGCTTTTTGATGCGCGCCTTCGAGCGCACCAACACGCGTACAAACCCGCTGTACTGGACACTGCAGGAGTTCATCTACGCCGACGGCGACACAATGCCCATTCGCTGGGCCGCGGCTGAAGAGAAGGCTCACCGCGCCGAGTTCGACACGCTCGCGCGCCCGCTCATGTTTACCGGCGAGGCCATGTTCCCGTGGATGTTCGAGCAGATGCCCGAGCTTAAGCCGTTTAAGCCCGCCATGGACCTGCTGATGGAAGACACCAGCTGGGACAAGATCTACGACCCGCAGCGCCTGGCCTGCAACGAGGTGCCGCTCCAGGCCGCGGTGTATTTCGACGACATGTACGTCGATTCGGGCCTGCAGCTCGATACGCTCAGCCGCGTGGGCAACTCGCACGCCTGGGTGACCAACGAGTTCGAGCACGACGGCCTGCACGGCAGCGTGGTATTCAAGCACCTCTTCGACGAGGCCCTCAACCGCGGAGACCTGCGCCGGATCTTCTAGCAAAGGAGTGTCCCCAACTGCCAGCACAATAGGAACGTCCCCAAGTGTCGGATGATGTCCTTCGCCACGAAAGCGGCCCATCTACTACGTTTCACCCGCATGGCCCAACCAGATGCCATAAATAAAGAAAACCGCAGGCGTTCTACCTGCGGTTTTCTTTTTGCAATTCTTGGCATGGTCACCGATAGCCTATTAAACGTAGTAGATGGGCCGTTTTCGTGGCGACCAGCTCGGACATAAGCGCGGCGGGGCAAAGTTACCCTGGTAATTTCACCCCACGTGCATTGCAGATCGAAGGCGCCCGGCGTCGAGGCCTAAGCAAATACAATCAAGTTGTCTCGATGGATCGCGGGCTTCTCGGCCAGGTCTGCCAGCAAGCGGTTGCTGGCGATCTGGTCCTGGCGGCGTCCTGCCGCAAGTTCCAGCACGTCCGAATCGGCCTCGGCGATACCGCGGGCGACGACCATACCGCTCGGGTCGCACACGTCGAGCACATCGCCCTCGGCAAAAGCGCCATCGACCTCGCGAATACCCACCGCAAGCAAGGAAGAACCACGGCTGACCAGCGCCTTCGCAGCACCATCATCGACCGTCACCGAGCCATGCGCCTTGTCGCCCAGCGCGATCCACAGCTTGCGAGGCGCAATGTCCAGGCGCTCCGCCGGCGGGTCGAACAGCGTGCCCACGCTCTCGTCGCGGGCGAGGCGCACGAGTGCATCGGGCTCCTCGCCCGAGCAAATCACGCTCTGAATGCCCGCCGTCATCAGAATGCGGCTCGCGCGGATCTTGGTGATCATGCCGCCCGTGCCCACCGATGTGGAAGAATCGCCCGCCGAGGCGATGATCTTGGCATCGATCTTATGCACGACCGGGACAAACTCGGCCGTGGGGTCCTCGTGCGGATTGGCGGTATAGAGCCCATCGATGTCCGAGAGCGTCACGCACAGATCGGCAGAGACCAGGCAGCTTACAAGCGCCGCCAGCGTGTCGTTGTCGCCAAACTTGATCTCATCGACGGTAACGGTATCGTTCTCGTTGACAACCGGCACCACGCCAAGCTCCACCAGACGCAGCAGGGCGTCGCGCGCGTGCAGGTAGGACGTGCGGCGGGCCGTATCGTGGCGCGTGAGCAGCACGAGCGAGGTGAGCAGGTCGCGCGCATGAAACTCCTCGTCGTAGGCCGACGAGATGATGCACTGACCGGCCGAGGCACAGGCCTGCAGGCTCGGCAGGTCGCCGACCGGCTTGCGGTCGAAGCCCAGCACGGGATAGCCACAGGCGATAGCGCCCGAGCTCACCACGACCAGACGCCAGCCGAGCTTGCGCAGGGCTGCGGCCTGATCGGCAAGCCCGCCGATAAAGGAGCGGTTGACCTTGCCATCGGCGCCCACCACCGTGGACGAACCGATCTTTACCACCATCGTTTTATAAGAAGTCGTCATACGTCAAACCAATCGAATGTTGAGCAGGCGGGCGAGAAAATGATCCGTTTTCCTCCGTCCCCAAGGGATCATTTCATTAGTGAGCCCAGGGGAAGGCAGAAGCCGCGGCCATGTTCTTGCGCACGAGCTCGTCGCGCACCTGTGCCAGGCCCTGCTCCATGCCCACCACATAGGTCTGCGGGTACAGGAAGCGCTTGTAGACCGGATCAAGATGGTCCAGTGCCCAGGTGCAACGCTCGCGTGCGTCCTCAATGCTCTCGCGCGGGGCAACAGCGCTGCCATCGCGCACGATTGGCGCCAGCAGCTCGCGATACTCAAGCTCGGAAACGTCGGTCACCAGAGCGGCATCGTTCACGGCCACGAGGGTATTGCCACGCGCGGCGCCCTCCCCCGACAGATGATCCTCGTCATAGATCATGTCGCAAATCGGGCCGCCAAAGCCGTCGTAATAACGGCGCACGCGCTGCACGCCCGGGATCGTGCGCTTGTAGGGCTGCTCGGAGAGCTTGACCACCGGCGTCCACGGGTCCGTCTCGCTCGCACGGCGGGCGGAAAGCTTGTACACGCCGCCCAGCGCCGGCTGGTCATAGCAGGTCGCGAGCTTGGTACCCACGCCAAAGCTATCGATGGGCGCACCCTGGTCGATCAGTGACTGAATCGTGTACTCGTCCAAATCGTTGGAAACCGAGATCCCCACATAGGGCAGGCCCTCGGCATCAAAACGGCCGCGGACATACTTGGACAGCTTGGCGAGGTCACCCGAGTCAATGCGAATGGCCGACAGGCGCTCACCCGCCGCCTCCATCTCCTTGGCAACCGTAATGGCATGCTCGCAGCCCTCACGCACATCGTAGGTGTCGATGAGCAACGTGCAGTTCTTGGGGCTCGACTTGGCAAAGGCACGGAAGGCCTCGAGCTCGGAGTCGAAGCTCATCACCCAGCTGTGCGCATGCGTGCCAAAGACGGGAATACCGTAGCGGCGACCGGCGAGCACATTGGACGTAGAGGAACAGCCGGCAACGTAGCTCGCGCGCGCGACGGCCAAGCCGCCATCGGGGCCCTGGGCGCGGCGCAG
>CABQZS010000023.1 GCA_902468695.1 uncultured Collinsella sp. | reverse complement strand
TTTACGTGATCGCGGGCGTAGATTACGCCGTGGACGATGGCCAAACCGGCGGCATCTGCGGCGCGGGCGCAGGTGTCCTGGAAATCCTCGGCCTCGCGGGCGCGCAGCTGCTTAAGCACGTAGTCGGCGACGGCCATCTTGCCGGGAGGGTTGCCGATGCCGGTGCGGATGCGGCTGAAGTCGCGGCTGCCCATCTTGTCGATGATGGAGCGCAGGCCGTTGTGGCCGGCATGGCCGCCGCCCACCTTAACACGCACGTCGCCGGCGGGAATATCGAGCTCGTCGTGGATTACGAGCAGTTCCTCGGCCTTGATCTTGTACTCGCGGCAGAGCTTGGAGATGGGGCCGCCCGAGGTATTCATATACGACTGCGGCTTGACCAGCACAATCTGGCGCTTGCCACCCTCTTCCTCAGCATCGTTGATATTGATGAGCGCGACCTCGGCGCCGGCCTGGTTTTTCCAGTACGTGACGCCGGCCTGACGGGCCAACTCGTCGATCGCCTTGAAGCCAGCGTTGTGGCGGGTTTCGGCATACTCATCGCCAGGGTTGCCAAGTCCGGCAACCATGCGAATCTTAAGCGGCTGTGCAGCTGCCATGTTCATCCTTTCGTTGATTTGTCGCCTGCTATGGTGAGCGACCCTGTTGCCGCTGTCAAATGGAGGGCAATTGAGGTTATTTGAGGGCGTTTGGACGGCCGTCGAAATCGAGGTGGACAGTTAGTTCAGATACGTATAAGTTCTGAGGACTCGAAGTGCTCAATTCAATGCCGATACGTTGTTTTGGAGCTTTAGTTAGTCCATATGACGCTGTTTTGAAGTCTACCCTGCCTTCAAATCGGGCGAATGGTATAGAGATAACTGCAAAACAGCCTAATTCAATGTGTCCATTTATACGTATTTGAACTAACTGTCCAGCCCTGCTCGACGGTGCACGGGTGATTCGCCGTTTAGACCGGCGCAAGGCCGATTCCGGCCCGCAGGGCGTTGAGCCAGGCAGCCTGACGCTTGCGATAACCCTTGATGCGGTAGCGGAATCGAACCCCCGCAAGTCGATGCATCGTCTGGGCGAAGGCTTCGAGTGCAACAAGGTCCTTCATTTGGTCACGATTGATAACCAGGACGTGGATACCCATGGCTTTAAGGCCATTGTTGCGATTGCCATCGTGGATGCGGGCGTTTTGAAGCTCATGTCCAATTCCGTTGTATTCGTTGTCGACTCCGGCGGCCGGGCAATATAGGTCGCAGATGGCGTAAGGGATGCCGGAGGACATGTTGACCGCAAGAGTGTCGAAGGCGATTCGATAGTTGAGTAGCAGGCCTCCCATGGGCAGGCTGCAACATCCGAATCCGCCAAAGCGCATGGGCGCTCCGAGAACGGCAAACATTAGGGATTCGGCTGGGGATGCAGATCCGGGTCGGGCGAGCTTGACTGCCGTGCGAAACGAGGTGTATGAGCTGCTTTTGGCAAGCTGTGCAACAGTCTCGAGATCTTCGATGGTCGTGGCGGGCTCGCATTTGTAGTGTGCCTGTTCGTAGCTGGTTTCGTTCTGCTGTTCGGTCGCCGACTGGTCGCCCCGGCAATCGAGGTCGTCCATCGCTTCGTAGTCATCGCCCTTGGGCCAGATGTCGTCATAGGCAATGGGGTATGTTGCCCCGGGAGGAAGGGAGTAGGTTCCGAGCAGCTCCATAAGGAGCATCAAGGTTTTGGCGACTGATTCATTTTTGGAACAAAGCATGGCTGTCATGGCAGGAGACGTTGCGTAGATGTCGGCCTTGACGTGCATAATTGCACCTTCAGGAAGAGGAGTGGAGAGAATATGCTGAAGAAGTCGCTTGTCGGGGCGCCTGTTGTCTTCGTTTGAAACGAGAAGATCGAGCGGTTCGGAATCATCTTCATTCCAGGCGTCGAGTATCGAAAGTGCGCCAAAGTCTATCGCGTCATTGTTGGGAATGCAGCCAGCCAAGGCCTGTGCTTGCTGTTCGCTATCAACGGAGTCCCAGGGTAGGGCAGAGTACGCCCGTCGTGCGCGACGAATTGCGCGGAGGGCGGAGAGATGTGAAATCACGGTCGTCATAGCTATAACGTACTAAGTTGGCGGCAGAATGCGACCGCCATACCGTTCTTTTCGCTCAGCGGGGCGCTGCGCGCCATGAACGGCTGGGTGTTATGAAATCGGTGGAATCGGTTGAGGGGATTGCAGGAAATTGAGCTCTGCCGCGAAGGTTGACGATAGCTACTGGACAGTTAGTTCAGATACGTATAAGACGGCGGGCGTTCGAGGCGTTTCTAAGGGCTTTCGAGGGCGATTTGAGGGTAAATATGCGGCGGTCGTACTCGAAAGCGATGAGCTTTGGGCAGTATGGCGTTCGCCGGGGAGCTCAGAAGGCTCAGAACGGCCTTTGGAGCTTTAAAAAAATACGTATCTGAACTAATTGTCCAGGGAAGGTTGTCGAGGGGTAGAAAAAGGGTCGGAAGCGAGCTTCCGACCCTTTAAAAACACCAAAGATGATGAGATGCACGCTGGATTACAGCGCGAAGTCGCCGCCGACGAGCGTGGAGACGGGCTCCTCGTGGTAAACGGCGGAGATGGCCTGAGCGAACTCCTCGGCGA
>CABQZS010000022.1 GCA_902468695.1 uncultured Collinsella sp. | reverse complement strand
CTTATATGAATTGACTTAGATTTTGTATATTCCGGCCCATAAGGGGATACACTACATCCTGAAAGACAAGCCGAAGCGCCGCGCGGCAGACCGCCGAGTCGGTGCAAACGCACAAGAGAGAGGGAATTTCTAATGGGCAAGATTCTTGGCATCGACCTTGGTACTACTAACTCCGCAATGGCCGTTCTCGAGGGCGGTTCTCCGACCATTATCGTGAACGCCGAGGGCGACCGCACCACCCCGTCCGTTGTTGGCTTCCGTGCTGACGGCGACCGCGTCGTGGGTAAGGCCGCTAAGAACCAGGCTGTCACCAACCCCAAGAACACCGTGTTCTCCATCAAGCGCTTCATGGGCCGCAAGTACTCCGAGTGCACCTCCGAGATCAAGACCGTGCCGTATGAGGTCAAGGAGGGCCAGGGTGGCCGCGCCGTCGTCGACATCGAGGGCAAGGATTACACCGCCGAGCAGGTGAGCGCCATGACGCTCGCGAAGATGAAGGCCGACGCCGAGAAGTATCTGGGCGAGACCGTCACCGACGCCGTCATCACCGTCCCGGCCTACTTCAACGACGCCCAGCGTCAGGCCACCAAGGATGCTGGTAAGATCGCCGGCCTCAACGTCAAGCGTATCGTCAACGAGCCGACCGCTGCTGCTCTGGCCTATGGCCTGGACAAGCAGGGCACCGACCAGCGCATTCTGGTCTTCGACCTGGGCGGCGGTACCTTCGACGTCTCCATCCTCGACCTCGCCGACGGCGTGTTTGAGGTTCTGTCCACCTCGGGCGACAACCACCTGGGCGGCGACGACTGGGATCAGCGCGTCATCGACTGGATGGCCGATAAGTTCCAGCAGGAGAACGGTGTCGACCTGCGTCAGGACCCCATGGCCCTGCAGCGTCTGAAGGAGGCTGCCGAGAACGCCAAGAAGGAGCTCTCCGCCGCCCAGCAGACCACCATCAACCTGCCGTTCATTACCATGAACCAGTCTGGCCCGCTGCACCTCAACTACACGCTGACCCGCGCCGAGTTCGAGAAGATCACCCGCGACCTGCTCGAGCGCTGCAAGCAGCCTG
>CABQZS010000021.1 GCA_902468695.1 uncultured Collinsella sp. | reverse complement strand
TTTATCGCGAGTTCCGCACGAACAGGAGGCCACTTAATGTGGCCTCCGTCGTGAGCAGGACTGTAGAGCAGGAAAGTTCATATGCGGCCGCTGGCGCCCGGGCAGCGTCGGGGACCGCACCCATACGACTACAGCGTCATGTTTGGATCGGCGTCGACGTCGAACGGCGAAATTTCACCTCGGTCGAATTTACGGCGAGCGACCTCCGCGATCATGGCTGCGTTATCGGTACAGGCAGACAAGGGCGGCACCGTTACGCGAATCCCCTGACGCCCAAGCTTCTTGATCATCATCTCGCGCAGATGCGGGTTGGCCGAGACGCCGCCACCGATGCAGTATTCCTTGCATCCGGTAGCGTGCAGTGCGTTTTTGGCCTTCTTGTACTGCACGTCAAAGACAGCTGCCTCAAACGAAGCCGCCAGATCGGGAAGGTGAATCGTGCACCCGGCCTTGGTCTCTTGCTCGATGTAGAGCGTCACCGCCGTCTTGAGGCCCGAAAGCGAGAAGCGGTAGTCCCCCCTGCTGTTAAGCGCACGGGGGAAATCGATCGCCTTGGGGTTGCCCGTCTCGGCCAGCTTAGAGATGATGGGGCCACCGGGATAGCCCAGGCCCAGCGCCTTGGCCACCTTGTCGAAGGCCTCGCCCACGGCGTCGTCGAGCGTCTCACCGAGCACCTCGTAGTCGCCCCACGCCTTCACGTGCACGAGCATGGTGTGCCCGCCCGAGACAAGCGTGAAGATGAACGGCGGCTTGAGGTCGGGCTGCGCCAGCAGGTTGGCAAACAGGTGCCCCTCCAGATGGTTGACGCACACGAGCGGCTTGCCAGCAGCGTAGGCAAAGCCCTTGGCGAAGGCGACGCCAACCACGAGCGCGCCCACCAGGCCCGGACCCTGCGTCACGCCCACGGCGGCAAGCTCACTTGGTGCAATGGCTCCGCCCGTAAGGCCCAGCGATGCTGCGGCATCCTCGAGCGCCGCATCCACGACACTCACAATCACCTCAACGTGCTTGCGCGAGGCGATTTCGGGCACCACGCCGCCAAAACGGGCATGGAAATCAATCTGCGTCGACACCTGGTTGGCCAGCATATTGCCATCCGCATCGATAATCGCCACGGCCGTCTCGTCGCAGGAACTCTCGATAGCGAGCACTAGGCGGCGGCGCTCAATTTCGGCACGCTCCCCCTCGGAGCGCCCAGGAGCAGGCAGCGGCCATACGCGCTGCTCTGCCGCCGTCGGCTCGGGCGAAGCATTGTCGACCGGAAGCACCAGGGGCAGCGGAGCCGTCATGACGATGGCATCCTTGCCGGCACCATAGTAGCCGCGGCGCCGTCCTGCCTCGGTAAAGCCCAGAGCGTTATAAAGCGCGATCGCTCCCTCGTTACCGTCCTCGACCTCGAGCGAAGCCGTGGTGCAGCCGAGCATCTGGGCATCATAGCTCACGTGCGACAGCAGCTTGCGGGCAATGCCCTCGCGGCGATGTGCCGGGTCGACGGCGACATCCAGAATCTGCACATCACCGTCCACGACCATACCGCCGGCAAGGCCCATCAGCTTGCCGTCGTCGTGTGCCACCCACCAACTACGCGGCGCAGCGACGTCCTCGCCCAGTTCGGACAGGAACATGCCCGGCGTCCACGCCTTGTGTCCGGCACCTTCAAAGCAGGCAGCCTCTAGCGCGCTCGCGCCCTCGGCATCCGCCGCGCCCATGGGACGGAACTGCAGATGACGACCGGCGAGCTCATCGGCAACGCCCGTAATTTCGCTCTGCGCACTCTCGGCAAGACCAAGACGCTTGCGCTCGTTTTCCTCGGCATCAGAAAGGCGCGTGTAAATCGGCAGGACGCGAGCCGGATCGCCGTCACCCGCAGCGTGCGCGAGCAGCAAGCCCTCGCCCGAAGGCCACCACAGGTCGCGCTCCACGCAGCGGGCGGTCTCGTCCTCACCCAGCAGCTTGCCATAGCGCACGAGACCGTCACCGGTCAGCTGAACCTGGTCCCAGTCCGCTGCTTGGCGCCACTCATCGAGCGCCATGGCGGCCTTGACCACGTGTTCGCGCTCAAATTGACGCTCGGGACCCTCATCGACCAGCATATACAGCGCCGGATATACCTCACCGCGCATAGCATCGGCCAAGATACCAAGCTTGCCGCGCACGCCAGCCTTCCACGCCGTCCAAGCGCAAGCGTCGAGCGTCGACACGCCCAGCAGCGGAACATTGGCACCACGCGCGAGGCCCTTGGCAGTGGAGATGCCGATGCGCACACCCGTAAAGGACCCCGGGCCGCGGCCGACCACATAGCAACCAACATCGCTGCGATCCAGACCGGCTTGAGCCAGCACGCCATCAACGGTATTCACGAGCTCAACGTTGGCGTGACGGCGACACATGTGGTCGCCACTCACGAGCTTCGTCTCGCCCGTCTGCCCATCAATCCAGCTTGCCGCGCAGGCAAGCATGTCGGTCGAAGTATCGAGCGCCACCACCAGCGCGTTGTCGTTATGCAAGCTCATCTTGTACAGCCTTATCAATCAAATGGGAAAGCTCCATTGCGCGGTCACCGTGCGCCTCGAACGTTATCGTTCGCACATCACTGTCGCCCTCATCACGCTTGAGCGTCACCGAAAGATACTCATCCGTCAGCTCGTCTTGGAATTGTTCGCCCCATTCCAGCAGGCAAGCACCCTCATAGCCCAGCACATCGAAAATGCCCGTATCCTCGAGCTCGTAGGCATGCTCCAGGCGGTATAAATCAAAGTGAAACAGCGGAATACGGCCTTGATCGTGAACGGCCATGAGCGCAAACGTAGGGCTCGTAACCATATGCCCATCGCCCAGCCCGCGCGAGACGCCCTTGGTAAAGTGAGTTTTGCCCACCCCCAGGCCACCGGTCAGGATGAGCACATCGCCGTCCTCAAGGCACGGTGCAATTAGCTCGCCAAAGTACTCCGTATCGGCAGCGCAAGTCGTTTTGTAAGTACCTACCCCCAGGCGCTCCAGGGACATATATGCTCCTTATTATTCCGAGGCGTCCTCTGGTGCGGGATGTCGCTCCAGATAGTCGCCCAGCATCTTAAAGTCTTCCTCCAGCAGTTCCTGCCACGCCGGATTGCGTAGCGCTGCTGCCGGATGGAACGTGGGCATTACTACAAAATGCCCCATCTGGTGGAACCTGCCGCGCAGCTTAGTAATGCCAATCTCGGTCTTAAGCACAAAGTGCGTCGCGGGGTTGCCGAGCGTCACGATAATATCAGGCCAGATGCTTCGAATCTGCTCACGCAAAAACGGCGAGCAAGCCAGCACTTCCTCGGGACGCGGATTGCGGTTTCCCGGAGGGCGGCACTTAAGCACGTTGGCAATGTAGACGTCTTCGCGTTTGAGCCCCGCCAGCGACAAAATGCCGTTGAGGTCCTCGCCTGCCGCCCCCACAAAGGGCTCGCCCTGCAAATCCTCATTGCGGCCCGGCGCCTCACCAATAAACATCACGCGAGCGCGGGGGTTTCCCACGCCAAACACGATATTGTGACGCGACTGGTAGAGCTGGCAGAGGTGACAATCGCCCAGAACGGCCTCAATTTCCTCGAGTGCAACCTCACGTGGTGCCTGATGGGTATGGCCGGGGATGTGCATGACGCCCATAGCGGCTCCTACACGTAGACCTTGTCGAGACGCATGCCAAAGCCGCAGGCGACCTCGTAGTTAATCGT
>CABQZS010000020.1 GCA_902468695.1 uncultured Collinsella sp. | reverse complement strand
GTTCCCGCGGCGGAGGAGCTGCGTCCGCAGGGTGCTTGCGAGGCACAGGCACCCGGCACGGGGCGCGACCGGACCGCGGCTGCCCCCAATCTCTTTGTCGACCGCGAGAAGCTGCTGTTCGAGTCGTACCCCACGATTCCCGTCAGCGGGGGGCGCGATGTCACGATCGGCATTCCCCGTGTGCTCGAGTTCTGGGACACCATGCCGTTCTGGTCGACGTTCTTCAGCACGCTAGGCTTTAAGGTGCGCGTCTCGGGACGCAGCACCAAGGCGATGTACGAGCGCGGTCTGGCGCACGTCACATCCGACACCGTGTGCTTCCCGGCCAAGCTCGTCCACGGGCACATCCGCAATCTCGTCGACGCCGGCGTCGACCGCATCTTCATGCCCATCATCACGACGGTGCCCACCGAAAACACCGCCTCTACCAGCGAGTGGATGTGCGCCGTCGTAAAGGGATACCCCTACGTGATGCGCAATTCCGATAACCCGGAGGAGCGTTTCGGCGTTCCGTTCGATACGCCGCTGTTCCACTGGTACGACGAGGGCGACCGAAACCGCCAGCTCAAGGCGTGGTGCAAGGAGACCTTCGATATCGATGCCGACCTGGTTGCCAAGGCGACCGAGCAGGCGGACCGCGCGCAGGAGACGTTTGAGAACCAGCTGCAGCTGCGCGGCAGGCAGGTGCTCGAGAACGTGCGCGAGGACGGCGGCTACGCGGTGGTGATCGCTTCGCGCCCGTACCACAACGACCCGCTGGTCAACCACGGGCTGCCCAAGCTCTTCTCTGAGCGCGGCATCCCCGTGCTGACGCCCGATGCGGTGCCGGGGGTCTGCAACGTCGATCTTTCCAACAGCCGCATCGACATCGTGAACAACTACCATGCGCGCATGCTGTCGTGCGCGGTCATCGTCGCATCGACGCCCGAGCTCGAGCTCGTGCAGATGGGCAGCTTCGGCTGCGGCCACGATGCGTATCTCACCGACGAGATCGCGCGCATGATGGGCGAGATGGGCTCCAAGGTTCCGATGATGATCAAGCTCGATGAGAGCGACGTCGCCGGTCCCATGGGCATTCGCGTGCGTTCGTTTATCGAGTCGGTCAACCGTCGTCGCGCGGAGGAGCGTGCCGAGGGCGCCCGGGTGCACGCGGTCCATCCGCTCGACGACCCGTATAAGGTCAAGTACACCAAGCGCGACCGGCACGACAAGATCGCGCTGGTCCCCAACACCTCCCATGCGTTCTGCAGGCTCATGACCGCGGCGATGCGCAATCAGGGCGTGCGCGCCGAGGCCCTTGATATCGGGCGCGAGGATGCCATCCGCCTGGGCAAACGCTATGTGCACAACGACATCTGCTTCCCCGCGCAAATCGTGATCGGCGAGGCGCTCGCGGCACTCGAGAGCGGTAAGTACGACCCGCACGACGTCGCCGTGGTGACTGGCAAGTATATCGGCGACTGCCGCCTGACGCACTACATGCCCCTGCTGCGCCGCGCGCTCGACGACGCGGGATACGACTATGTCCCGGTGCTCACCAACGACGACGTCGATGCCCACAATGCGCATCCGGGCTTCAAGCTCGGCCTTGGCCCGAGCATCCAGATCGCCTACGGTCTTCCCATGATCGATGCCCTCGAGGCCATGCTTAGGCGCATCCGTCCCTACGAGCTCGAGAAGGGCGCGGCGGACGCTGCGTTCGACCGCGCGCTCGATGAGGTTATCGAGGGCATGGAGCGCTCCGGGCTGAGAGGCCAGGCGACGGGCTTCAAACGCGCGCTTGCGATCATGGACGCCGTTCCGTACGACCGCTCGAACCCGCATCCGACCGTTCTCATCGTGGGCGAGTACCTGCTCAATTTCCATCTCGGCGCCAACCACGAGATCGAGCGCTACCTCGAGGACAACGGGCTCGAGGTCATCGAGGCGCGCATGACCGACGTGATCCGCAAGACCTATTTCTACAAGCATGCGCAGTCGCGCGAGTTCCACGTCGACCTGTCGCTGCCCGAAAAGGCCTGGTACGCCACGGCGGACAACCTGTTCGAGCTCGCGCACGACCGTTGCGACCGCCTGGGCGCGGCGAGCCCGCTCTACGAGCCGCCGACGCGCATGCCCGAGCTCGTGCGCGCGAGCGATAAGATCCTGCACCATACGTTCGATGCGGGCGAGGGCGTGCTGATTCCGGCGGAGATTCTCGAGCACGCCAAGCGCGGCTGCCGCAACTTCGTGATCCTGCAGCCGTTCGGGTGTCTGCCCAACCATGTCGTGGGGCGCGGGCTCATCCATGCGCTCAAGGAGCAGTATCCCACGGCGCAGTTCCTGCCGCTCGACTACGATCCCGACGTGAGCTTCGCCAACGTGGAGAACCGTCTTCAGATGCTCATCATGAACGCCAAGGCGCAGGGGTGCGGTGAGGCGCATGGCGAGACCGCGTAAGGACGCCGATGCGCCCGATGCACGCACCCGTATCATCGAGGCGTTTTGGGAGCTCATCGAGAACAACAGCATCTTCGAGCTGTCGGTTGGCGAGGTGACCCGCGCCGCCCAGTGCAATCGCGGAACGTTTTACTACTATTTTCACGATTTCGATGAACTCGTCGCCATCGCCATAGCCCAGCTGCTGCAGGATAACGAGCTCATCACCGATGCCCTCTGGCATTTTTCGAGCGAGGGCGACCTTTCGGCGTTCGACCGGCGCGACGTCCGCTGCCTGCTGCGGCGCATCGTCATCACCATGAGGGCGGGTGCCGCCGAGCAGGTCGTGCAGGGCATCCATACGATCATCATCGACCGCGTGAGAGAGATCGTCCACCCCGACGGAGAAGAGCTCAAGGCAGATTCGAGCTTTGCGGTGGGCTTTCTGGTCTCGGGCATCATGGGCTTTGTGATGGCGGTCGGCTTTGCCCGGGAGGGCGGCGAGGAGATAGACCTCGAGCAGCCGGGGGACAGCGCGTGCGCGTACCTGAGGGCGGTCGCCATGCAGACGGTGGAAACGGTCGCGCAAGTCGAGGGCGTCGATGCATCCGAGCTGCTCGAACGCGTCTCCAAGGAGGCCGATGCCTATCGCGCATCGCGTGCGACGAGTCCCGACGTGGTGAAAGACGCCTAGGGTTTCTCTTGCGGGGCGCCTGTCGCGCATCGCGCGGTGAGTCCCGCGATGCGGTCATAACCTGCATTCATGTGAGCCGGGTTTATAGATATTCCTCCAGCTGTTAACATAGACAACCTGTGGGTAAAGAGACAAAAGCGCCGCCGACGGGCGGGCGTTTTGATTTCGATGAACTCATGTAAGGAAACGAGCATGTTAGATAGATTTACCGATCGAGCGCGCAAGGTCATGTCGATGGCCAAACAGGAGGCGCTCGATCTACACTCAAATAAGGTGGGCACCGAGCACTTGCTGCTCGCGCTTGCCAAGGAGGACGAGGGCATTGCCGCCGAGGCGCTGCGCTCGCTCGATATCTCCTACGACGACATCATGGACACACTCAAAGAGGTCCAGACTACCGTTCCCGAGCCCAGCGAGGAGACCGAGGCCGCTAAGCTCGCCTTTACGCCACTCGTCATCAGCGTGATGGAGCGCTCCTTCCGCGTGGCGCGCGAGAACAACCAGACGTATGTGTCGACCGAGCACCTGCTCATCGGCATCGTCGAAGAGGGCAACGGCATGGCCATGGACATTCTCATGCGCCTGGGCGTGTCATCCGCCTCCATCAAAAAGGCTATCGAGAAACTCACCGCCAAGGACCAGGACAAGAAGCGTCCGCTCGCCGGTGCCGGTGCCGGGCGTCCCGGTGCGGGCCTGCCGTTCTTTAGCGGCTCGGACGCCTCGCAGCAAAAGGGGAGCGGCACCGACACGCTCAAGCAGTTCGCCACCAACCTCACGCAAAAGGCGCGCGACGCCGAGCTCGATCCCGTGATTGGCCGCGAAAAGGAAGTCCAGCGCATGATGGAGATTCTTTCGCGCCGCACCAAGAACAACCCGCTTATCCTGGGTGACCCCGGCGTGGGCAAGACGGCCATCGTCGAGGGCCTGGCACAGCAGATCGCTGCCGGCAACGTGCCCGAGAACCTTATGAACCAGAACATCTGGACGCTCGACCTGCCGGGCCTCGTTGCGGGTGCCAAGTATCGCGGTGAGTTTGAGGAGCGCCTCAAGAACGTGATCCAGGAGGCGACCGAAGCCGACGACGTCATCCTGTTTATCGACGAGATGCACACCATCATCGGTGCCGGTTCTGCCGAGGGCTCCATCGACGCGAGCTCTATGCTCAAGCCCGTGCTTGCACGCGGTGCCTTCCAGATCATCGGTGCCACCACGGCCGAGGAGTTCCGCAAGTACCTCACCAAGGACCCGGCCTTCGAGCGTCGCTTCCAGACCATCGATGTCGAGGAGCCGAGCGTCGAGGACACGGTCAAGATCCTGACCGCGCTCAAGCCGCGCTACGAGGAGCACCACCATGTGCGCTATACGCAGGGTGCTATCGAGGCCGCCGCGAACCTTTCCAACCGCTACATCCAGGATCGCTTCCTGCCCGATAAGGCCATCGACCT
>CABQZS010000019.1 GCA_902468695.1 uncultured Collinsella sp. | reverse complement strand
GTTCCGAGGGCTTTAGTATTTGGTCGCCTGCTCGGACAGTCCTGCTCGCACGGAGAGCACATTAAGTGCTCTCCGGCTCGTGCGGAACTCGCGATCGACTTCGCATGCCGCCGGGCAGCCGGGGCCGACGCGGGGTCCCAAGGTTTTCAAAAAAGCGGTCGGCGCGCAGTGCGCCGACCGCCGATATATGGGGTCTGATAATTTTTACCAGCTAGGGCCTCTTACTCGTCTAGGAGATCTTCTGGCATGTCGTTGCCGTCGCCTAGATCGACAGGGGTTTCTTCGGGGGCAGAGCCGTTTTCTGTGGCTTCGCCTTCGGGCTTCTCTTTGGCGGCCGTCATGCGGGCTACGGCGCAGATGCGGTCGTTGTCGTCGACGGTCATCATCTTGACGCCCTGGGTAGCGCGGCCAGTCTGGCTGATCTCGTCGGTCTTGACGCGAATGACCGTCGCGCCCTCCGTCACGATGAACAGCTCGTGCTGCGGGCCCACCGTCTTCATGGCCGCGAGGTTACCCTTACGTTCGGTCATCTGGATGGTGTAGACGCCCTGACCGCCACGATTCTGTTCCGGGTAGTCCGCGACCGGTGTGCGCTTGCCGTAGCCGCGCTCGGTGATGACAAACAGATCGCCGTTGCCGTTAGTGACTTCCATGCCCAGAACGCTCACGCCGTCCTTCATGCCGATACCGCGAACGCCGCTGGTATCGCGGCCGGTAGCGCGCACCTGCTCCTCGGAGAACATGATCGCCTTGCCCGCAGTGGTGGCCAGGATGATCTTGTCACCCTCACGCACGCGGCGCACGTTCAGCAGCGCGTCGTCGTCACGCAGGTTGATAGCGATCAGGCCGTCGCGACGGCTGCGGTCATATGCGCTCATCACGGTCTTCTTGACCATGCCGCTCTTGGTGGCAAACATCAGGTACTCGTCGGCCGGGAACTCGCGGCAGCTGATGACGCTCGCGATCTTCTCGCCCTCCTCGAAGGGCAGCAGGTTGACGATCGCGGTGCCGCGCGCCTGGCGCGTACCCACCGGCAGCTCGTGCACCTTCAGGCGATAGACCTTGCCCTTGCTCGAGAAGAACAGCACGTACTCGTGCGTGGACGCGATGAACATCTCATCGATAACGTCGTCCTCTTTGAGGTTGACGCCCGACACGCCCTTGCCGCCGCGCTTCTGGGCACGGTAGGCAGCCACCGGGATACGCTTAACGTAGCCGGTGTGGGTAATGGTCACGACCATATCCTCGTCGGCGATGAGGTCCTCGACATCCAGGTCCTTCTCAACCTGGCTGATCTCGGTGCGACGCTTGTCGCCAAACTTCTTGGAGATCTCGCGCATCTCTTCCTTGATGACGCCCAGGATCTTCTCCTCATGCGCCAGCAGGTCCTCGTAGTAGGCGATGGCGCGGCGCAGGCCGTCCAACTCTTCTTGGATCTTGTCGCGCTCCAGGCCGGTCAGACGACGCAGCTTCATCTCGAGGATGGCCGTGGTCTGCTCGGGCGTAAAGCCAAAGCGCTCGATCAAGCGGCTGCTGGCCTCGGAGTCGGTCTGCGAGGAGCGGATAATGCTGATGACCTCGTCGATATGGTCAAGGGCCATCAGGTAGCCCTCGAGGATATGCGCGCGGGCCTGGGCCTTCTTAAGGTCGAAGCGGGTGCGGCGGGTGACGACGTCGACCTGGTGGTCGATGTAGTGCTGCAGCATCTCGCGCAGGCTCAGGCATTTGGGAACGCCGTTAACGAGCGCCAGGTTGTTGGCGCCAAAGGTCGTCTGCAGCGAGGTGTACTTATACAGGTTGTTGAGCACGACCTGCGGAATGACGCCCTTCTTGAGCTCGATGACCAGACGGATGCCCTTCTGGTTGGACTCATCGCGCATATCCGAGATGCCCTCGATGCGCTTGTCGTTGACAAGCTGGGCGATCTTCTCCTGCAGGGTGCCCTTGTTGACCATGTAGGGAATCTCGGTAAAGACCAGGCGGCTGCGGCCGGTCTTGGTGGACTCCACGTGTGCCTTGGCACGCACGGTAATGGAGCCGCGACCGGTCTCGTAGCTCTGCTTAATGCCGGCGCTGCCCATGATGATGGCGCCGGTGGGGAAGTCCGGACCGGGCATGATCTGCATGAGCTCGTCGACGGTGGCGTCGGGGTTGTCGATCAGGTAGCAGGTGGCCTCGATCGCCTCGGTGAGGTTATGCGGGGCGATGTTGGTGGCCATGCCGACGGCGATGCCTTGGCTGCCGTTAACCAGCAGGTTGGGGAAGCGCGCAGGCAGCGCCACGGGCTCGGCGAGCGATTCGTCGTAGTTGGGCTGCCAGTCGACGGTATCCTTCTGCAGGTCGCGCAGCAGTTCCATGGCGGGCTTTGCCAGGCGGCTCTCGGTGTAACGCATGGCCGCCGCGCCGTCGCCGTCGATGTTGCCGAAGTTGCCGTGACCGTCGATGAGCGGCGTGCGCATGGAGAACCACTGTGCCAGGCGGACCATGGCCTCATAGACCGCGGAGTCGCCGTGCGGGTGGTACTTACCGATAACTTCGCCGACCGTCCAAGCTGACTTCTTGTGCGGGCGGTTGGGGTAGATGCCGCTCTCGTTCATCGCATACAGGATGCGACGGTGCACCGGCTTTAAGCCGTCGCGCACGTCCGGCAGGGCGCGCGCCGTGATAACCGACATCGAATACTCGATGAACGACTGCTTCATCTCGCGGCCAAACTCCGAAATCTGGAGCTGACCGCCGTTGATATCCTCACCGGCCGAGGCGCCACGGTCGACTTCGCCAAAGCTCTCCTCGAGCTCGGCGTCGTCTTCTTCCTCATCATCATCGGCATCGGGGTTATAGGCGTCCGGATCGCCGTCCTCGCCCTGCTCAGCACGGGCAAGCAGGCGCTTCAAATCATCGGGCATACCGGCATCGCCGGCCTCGCCCATGCCCTCGCTATTGTTGATATCGTCTGCCACGTTACCTCCTCTTAAGCATCAAGGAATCGTGCATCATGTGCGTGTTTTTCAATGTACTCGCGGCGATAGCCGACCTCGGAACCCATCAGCTCGCGCACGGCGCGGTCTGCCACCACGGCGTCCTCGATCGACACGCGCTGCAGGATGCGGGTCTTTGGGTCCATCGTCGTCGAGGCAAGCTGCTTGGGGTCCATCTCGCCCAGGCCCTTGTAGCGCTGGACGGTATAGCCCTTGCGCTTTTTGGTGATCTTGCCGTCCTTGGCCTTGCCGTCCTCGTCGTTATCGTCGGGGTTCAGGCCCAGGCTCTGGATGGTGTCGCGCAGGATCTCGTCTTCGGGCTGGCGGCCGTTGGGATACACGTAGTGGATCTTGTTGCGCACCTTGATGCCAAAGATGGGCGGGCAGGCAACATAGACGTACCCGGCATCGATCAGCGGACGCATGTACTTGTAGAAGAACGTCAGCAGCAGGATGCGGATATGTGCACCGTCGACGTCTGCATCGGTCATGATGATGATCTTGTGGTAGCGCGCCTTGGTGATATCGAAGTCGCCGCCGTCGCCGGCACTCGTCGTGACGCCGCAGCCGATCGCGGTAATCAGCGACTGGATGGTGTCACTCGAGAACGCGCGATGGTCGCCTACGCGTTCGACATTCAAAATCTTGCCGCGCAGGGGCAGAATCGCCTGGATGTCTCGGCGACGGCCGTCCTTGGCCGAACCGCCTGCCGAGTCGCCCTCTACAATGAAGAGCTCGGTCAGCTCGGCATCGCGCACCGAGCAGTCGGCGAGCTTGCCGGGCAGCGAAGCCGTCTCGAGCAGACTCTTGCGACGGGTCGCCTCGCGCGCCTTGCGGGCAGCGTTGCGGGCCTTGCAGGCCTGCTGGGCCTTCTTG
>CABQZS010000018.1 GCA_902468695.1 uncultured Collinsella sp. | reverse complement strand
TGGCTCGAGAATAAGTTCAAGACCCTGCGCGCCACCCGTCAAACCGTGCTGATCGAGTCGGCCGATCACGATGCCGACCTGGTGACCTATGAGCCGGATGAACTCCACCATGTGATGCGGTTTGCCCTGGGTTGCTGGCAGCAGATGATCGATTCACAGCAGTATCGAAGCGTGCTCATGTACAAGAACAAGGGTCCGCTCTCGGGCGGTAGTCTCGTTCATCCGCACATGCAGATTGTGGGTTTGGAGCAGGAAGACGGCTACACTTCGCTGACTTCTGCCAATTTCGAAGGCATCAATGTCTGGCAACAGGGGAGGATCTCGGTCAACATCTCAACCGAACCCATCATGGGGTTCTTTGAGGTCAACGTTTCAGCCCCGCAGGGAATCGCTGCCAGCGACGACATGAGAGACCAAGCCGAGGCGGATCTCTTCGCCGATGCGATCCAGGTAGCTCTGCGCTATGTCCTGAACGAGCACCACGGTGGTCGCGCGGAGTCGTACAACTTGTTCTTCTACCACATAGACGGCCGGACCATTGCCAAGGCGCTGCCACGTTGGGTGGTATCGCCCTACTTTGTGGGCTATCGTCTGGCCCAGGTCAATGCCGAGACAACGCTCGATATCGATGCTGAGCGCCTGCGTGCGCATCTGGAAACGCTCGTATAGCAAGACTAACACCCGCGTAATGCGGACAGTCTAGCGTGCCATGGCGTCGCGGCCGGCCTCGACCCGCTTGCGCTGGGCGGCGCGCTCCTCGCCGGTTAGACGCTCAAAGAGGTGCCCGATAAGCGAGGCGAGTACCTGCTGAAACAGCGTGCCGCACATGACGGGGAATACGACTTCGCCCGGAAAGTATTGCGTGGCGATGACGGCGCCCGAAGAGATGTTACGCATGCCGCAGGTAAAGCACATGGTAGCCGTCTCGCTATATGGCAGATGCAGCGCACGGGCGACCAGAAAACCGATGACAAAGCCGCTGATGGCGAAGGTCAAAATAAAGAGGGCGACTTCCAGGCGCACCGCGTTCATGTGCAGCACGTACTCGCTCATGGCGGTGGAGTTGGAGGCGATAACGCCCATCATCATGAATTTGCAGGCGGGCGAGAGCGCGGGGGAGAGCTTCTCGTGTCCCCATCCACGCGTGAGCTCGTTGATCACGATGCCGAGCACGGCGGGGATGGCGATCATAAAGGCCATGTCTTGCATCATGCTCGGCACATCGATCGAGACGGTGGCACCCAGCAAGAGCTTAAGCGTGAGCGGAATCGTCACAGGGGAGATAACCGAGGACGTCAGGATGATGGTGAGCGCGAGCGGGCCGTTGCCGCCGAACATGCTGATCCACATAAAAGCGGTGACGGCCACGGGTACGCTGTACTCGAGCACGATGCCGCAGACAAGGTTGGGGTTGGAGCCAAAGAAGAGCGACCCTATGGCATACGCCGCGATGGGAATAAGCACTGCCGAGACCAGTAGCGCCAGAATCAGGTGCAGCGGACGGTGGAACACCTCGGCTACCTGGTGAAAGGTGTTGCTGAGCGCACCTTGGAACGTCATAAAGGCGAAGAGGGCGGGAACAATGGGCTTGAGCACGCCGATCTGCTGGGGAAAGAGCACGCCGAGCGCCACGCAAATCGGAACGATGATCTGCATATGCCCCGCGAGGAACTTTCCCAGTCCAGCCCATTGCTTCATATGTCCCGTGACTCCCTTTATCCGCGAACTCGTTTGTATGGATATGCTAGACGCTCGTATGCGTCCGTGCGGCTGAAACGCTCGATTATTTCGAGGCCATTACCGCCATCGTTTGCCGAAACCGCGGCGCACCGCGGCGTTTTGCGTCCGCGCTGCACGGTATAATAAATCCATTCAACAGATCTGCCTGCCGAAGCGGGCATACACAGAGGACTCATCGCTATGAACCGTGAGAGGTATCGCGGCGACCTGCCCCTATCAGGGGTGGGTGCCTATGTCATCGCTTAAGACGACGCATCGCTGGGCGGTCGCTCAGCAAAACCCCGAGCTTGAAAAGGAGCTTTCGGCTGGTCTGGGCGTTCCCGGGCTGGTGGCGCGCATTATGGTCGCGCACGGCATCGGCTCCATCAAAGAGGGCCAATTGTTTTTGACGCCTTCGCTCGATCGCGACTGGGCCGACCCACTCATTATCCCGGGTATGTCGGTCGTTGCCGACCGCGTCGAGCGTGCTATTCGCAACCACGAGCACATTGCAGTCTTTGGCGATTTTGACGTTGACGGCATTACGTCGACCTGCCTGTTGACCGAGGCACTGCGCACGTTTGGCGCCGATGTCACGCCGTTCATTCCGCATCGCTTTGACGAGGGCTACGGTCTTTCGCGAGCGGCGCTCGACCGCGTTAACGAGCTCGCTCGCCCCCAGCTGATCGTGACCGTCGATAACGGCATTGCCGCCAAGGAAGAGGTTTCCTATCTGGAGAGCCTGGGGATCGATTTGGTGGTCACGGACCATCACGAGCCCTCCGACCAGGTGCCGCAGGGTGTGCCCCTGACCGACCCCAAGCTCGAAGACGAGGGCCCCTCGCGCGAGCTTGCCGGTGCTGGTGTGGCGCTCAAGCTGGTGCAAGTCCTGGGTGAGCGCCTGGGCAAGCCGTCGTATTGGCGTTCGCTAATCGAGGTCGCGGCGCTGGGCACCGTGTCCGACATGATGCCGCTCACGCCCGAGAACCGCGCGCTGGTTGCCGAGGGCATCCAGCAGATGCGCGTAACCGCTCGCCCCGGCTATATCGCGCTTGCCTCGCTCGCCAAGGCGGACCTTTCGAGCATTACGGCGGATGGCCTGTCATTCTCGCTCATTCCCCGCTTAAACGCTGCCGGTCGTATGGCCGATCCCAAGCTGGCGCTCGACCTGCTGCTTGCCCACAATCCCATCGAAGCAAGCGCGCTGGCGGCTGAGCTCGAGGAAATCAACCGCCAGCGCCGTGAGATCGAGGCGGAGCTCACGCGCGATGCCATGGCAAAGGTCGAGGAGACCTATGACGGCGGACGCGCGATCGTCGTGGGCGGTGAAGGCTGGCACGAGGGTGTCAAGGGCATCGTGGCAAGCCGTCTGACCAACCGCTATCACGTGCCGGCGCTGCTGTTCTCGATCGAGGACGGTATCGCGCGCGGCTCTGGTCGCTCGGTGGGCAAAGTTAACCTGTTTGACGCCGTCGAGCGCTGTTCCGACCTGCTGATTCGTCGCGGCGGACATGCCGGTGCGGTGGGTGTGACCATCGAGGCATCCAAGCTCGATGAATTCCGTCGTCGCCTTTCCGCCGTGCTATCGGAGATTCCCGCCGAGGACTTTGAAGACATCGACGAGGTTGCCGCCACGGTCGACCTTTCCGAGCTGAATATCGAGACTATAGAGCAGATTTCCCGTCTTGAGCCGTTTGGCCAGGGCAACAAGGTGCCGCTGCTGGCCGCCGAGGGCGTGACGATGTGCGATCGCGCCGTGGTGGGCAAAACCGGCGAGCACATGCGCTTTGTGGCGACCGATGGTGCCGCGAGCGTGCCGGCCATTATGTTCCGCGTGCCGCAAATCGATAGGCTCATCAATTGCGACAGCGCCGTCGACTTGGTGTTCGAGGCCGTGGCCGAGCATTGGCAGGGACGTGTGAAGCCCAAGCTCATGATCAAAGATGTCTTGGTGCGCGATACCACGGCGTCCAATATCGACGATCCGGCATGTGAACTTCGCCGCGGCGTGCAACCGGCGGATTCTGGCCTGCGCCTGGAGTCGCGTAAACGCGAGACGCTCGCCCAGCTTTCTTATGCTGAGCTCACGCGCTCGCTTATCCATAGCTTTATCGGCTCGAACCAGCCGCACCGCGCGCAGGTCGAGGCGCTCGATGCCCTGGCCGATCACCAAAGTGTTCTGGCCGTTATGGGAACGGGGCGCGGCAAGTCGCTCATCTTCCATGTGCATGCCGCGCGCGAGGCGGTTCTTCGCGGGCGTGCGAGCATCTTTGTCTATCCGCTGCGTGCGCTCGTTGCCGACCAGGCCTATCACCTCTCGTCGACGATGGCCGCGCTCGGCATTGGCGTCGGCGTGTTGACCGGCGAGACCGTGGAGGTGGCGCGCGATGACGTGTTTGCCGGCTTGGCTTCGGGTCGCACCGGTATCGTGCTCACGACGCCCGAGTTCCTGTCTATCCACCGTGACCGCTTTGCGCGTTCGGGCCGCATCGGCTTTGTCGTTATCGATGAGGCGCACCACGCCGGCCTTGCCAAGGGCGGCGACCGTAGCGCCTATCTCGACATGCCCGATATCCTCAAAGCCCTGGGCGACCCGGTCGTTATGGCTGCGACGGCCACCGCGACGGCTCCGGTCGTGGCCGAGCTTGCCCGCATGTTGCCGATCACTCGCACGGTGGTCGACGAGACGGTGCGCGAGAACCTGCAGCTCGAGGACGACCGCGACCTTGCGAGCCGCGAGAACCGTTTAGTGTCGATCGTGGCGACGGGGGAGAAGACCGTCATTTACGTCAATTCGCGCGACCAGTCCGTGGCGCTCGCCAAGACGTTGCGCAAGCGTGTGCCCGATTGCGCAACCCATATCGCGTTCTATAACGCGGGGCTTGTGCGTTCCGATCGCCGCCGCGTGGAGGAAGCATTCCGAGACGGAAGCCTCAGCTGCATCGTTTCGACCTCCGCCTTTGGCGAGGGTGTCAACCTGCCCGATATCCGCCATGTCGTGCTCTACCACATGCCGTTTGGCGCCATCGAGTTCAACCAGATGAGCGGACGTGCCGGCCGCGATGGCCAGCCCGCCGTGATCCATCTGCTCTATTCGTCGCGCGACGCCCGCATTAACGAGCGCCTGCTCGACTGCTATGCGCCCGAGCGCGACGAGCTCGTCACGCTCTATCGCGCGCTGCAGACCATGTGGCGCTCCAACCGCGGCAAAACCGGGGACGATTCCTTTAGTGCGAGCGATATCGACATCGCGCAGATGTGCCTTGCCATCGATGCTCGCACGCCGGTCGACGAGCGTTCGGTGGAAAGCGGCCTGGGAATCTTCGAAGAGCTTGGTTTCTGTCGAGTTTCGGGGTTTGACGACACTCGTCGCATCGCGATGGCCGAAAACCCCGGCCGCGTGCAATTGAGCAGGTCAATTCGCTATTTGGAGGGCTTGCGCTCGCGCATGGAGTTTTCGGCTTTCCGGAGCTGGGCGCTCGATTCGTGCGCTTCTGATATGCTAGCCAAAGTTAACCGCCCGATCGTACCGCGGGCCTAGGGGAAGGGGACCTCGATGGATGCCGCAGCCCGTACCGCCCATGATTCCACCCTCCAGCCGTTTTCGGAGATGGAGCACTATAAGCATGCCGATGAGCTGCCGCCCGAGATTATGGCGGACAGCTACGACAAACTGGAGCGCCTGTGCCTCAAATATATGAATGAGGACGACTTTTCTAAGGTTGAGCAGGCCTACTGCTTTGCCGCCGAGAAGCACTGCAACCAAAAGCGCCGCTCGGGCGAGATGTACATTAACCATCCCGTCGAGGTTGCCATCATTTTGGCGGATCTCAAGATGGACTGCGATGTGGTGTGTGCCGCGCTGCTGCACGATACCGTCGAGGATACCGAGACCTCGCTCACCGATGTTTCCGGCCTGTTTGGCGATACGGTGGCCGAGCTCGTCGATGGCGTGACCAAGCTCACCAACATCGAAGTCGACAGCATGGACGAGAAGCAGGCGCTTACGCTGCGCAAGATGTTCCTCGCCATGTCCAAGGACATCCGCGTCATCATCGTTAAACTTGCCGATCGTCTGCACAACATGCGAACGCTGGCAGCCCTGCGCGAGGATCGTCGCCTGTTTAAGGCTCGCGAGACCATGGACGTGTACGCGCCCTTGGCCGACCGCCTGGGCATGAGCTCTATTAAGTGGGAGCTCGAGGACCTGTCCTTCTTCTACCTGGAGCCCGATGCCTACCAGCGCATCGCGCGTATGGTAGCTGAGTCGCGCGAGGTCCGCGAACGCTACCTTGCCGAGACCATCAAGACGCTTACCGATGAGCTCAACCGCATTGGTCTGGAGGACTTCCAGATCAACGGCCGCTCCAAGCACTATTGGTCCATCTACCAAAAGATGAAGCGCAAGGGCAAGGAGTTCTCCGAGATCTACGACCTGGTGGCGCTGCGCGTTATTACCCATTCGGTGCGCGATTGCTACTCCACGCTCGGTGCGGTGCATACGCTGTGGCACCCTATGCCTGGTCGCTTTAAAGACTATATCGCCATGCCTAAGGTCAATAACTACCAGTCGCTCCACACGACGGTCATCGGCCCTACGGCTCGTCCGCTCGAGATTCAGATTCGAACCTACGAGATGCATGAGCAGGCCGAGTACGGCATTGCCGCCCACTGGCTATATAAGAAGTCGGGCGGATCGTCTGCTTCCAAGACCAATGACGCTCAACGTTTGGACGACCAGATCAACTGGCTCAAGCATTCGCTCGATTGGGCAGCTTCCGACGAGATCACCGATGCCAAGGAATACCTGCACTCGCTGAAGGTCGATCTGTTCGATCAGGAGATCTTTGTCTTCACGCCCAAAGGCGAGGTCATGGCGCTTCGTGCCGGCTCCACGCCGCTCGACTTTGCCTATGCCGTTCACACCGAGGTGGGAAACCACTGCGTCGGCGCCAAAATCAACGGTGCGGTGGCTCCGCTCACGCACGAGATCAAGACGGGCGACCGCGTTGAAATCCTGACTAACAAGAGTTCCAAGCCGTCGCGCGATTGGCTCAAGATCGTTAAGACACCTTCCGCCAAGTCAAAGATCCGCCGCTATTTTGCCGCTGCGACCAAGGACGACGACGCTGCCGCCGGTCGCGATATGCTGGCCAAGGACCTGCGTAAGCGTGGCTATGGCATTTCTACGCCGCGTTCGACGCGTGCACTCAACGCCGTGGCGGAGCAGTTTAACTTCAAGCAGCTCGAGGACCTGTTTGCCGCCGTCGGTGCCGGCAAGGTTGCCCCGCGCGCTGTGGGCAATAAGGTCGAGCAAATCTTGGACCCCAAGCCCGAGGAACAGCTCACCAAGGCCGAGGCTATCGCCGAGGTCGTGAAGCAGCCCGCTCGCGGCTCCAACCGCAAGCCGCAAAAGCGCGGCAAGAGCGCCAGTAACGGCATTATCGTCAAGGGCGAGAGCAACAGCGGCCTGCTGGTCCGTCTGGCTCATTGCTGCAACCCCGTGACGGGCGACGACATCGTCGGCTTCATCACGCGCGGTCGCGGCGTTTCGGTGCATCGCGCCAACTGCCCTAACGTCAAGGGTCTTATGGAACATCCCGAGCGCATGATCGATGTGGAGTGGGACGGCGCTGCCGACACCCTCTTCCAGATCGAGATCGTGGTCGAGTGCCTGGACCGCATGGGCCTGCTCAAGGATGTCACCATTGCCATTGGCGATGCGGGCGGTAATATCCTTTCTGCCGCCACGTCGACCAACCGCGAGGGCATTGCAACCCTGCGCTTTATGGTCGAGATCTCGGACGCGAGTGGCTTGGATCCGCTGCTGGCCTCTATCAGCAGCGTTGACTCGGTCTACGACGCTCGTCGTCTTATGCCCGGCGAGGGTGGAGCCCAGCTTAAGCGCCGTGTGTAGGTGCGAGAGCCTCTCAGCATCATAGATATTGGTTACGTTCGAGGCATCGTTTGGTGCCTCGAACGTATTTTAGAAGGAGGGTATGCGCATGGGCGATATGACTTTGGACCTGACACCCCGAGGTGCGGCTTCGATTGAGGCACTCGTCAACGGCCCGATTCAGACCAACAGCTACGCCGTGATTTCGAATGACGAGTGCTTAATCGTCGATCCGGCGTGGGAGGGCGAGCGTCTTGTGGAGCATATCCGCACCGCGCATCCCGAGGTGCGCGTACTCGGCTCTGTCTGCACGCACGGTCATGCCGACCATGTTGGCGGGGTTGCCGGGGTTCGAGCTGTCGTTGGCGACAGCGCACTATATGAGTTGTGCGCTAAGGACGTGACGGTACCTCGCGCAAATATCGAGGAGCAGCGCGCCATGTGGGGCATCGAGACGCCCGATCCGGGTGAGCCGACGCGCTTGCTTGCCGAGGGCGATACAATCGAGGTGGGCGACGTCTGCCTGCAGGTGATCGAGACGCCGGGGCATACGCCGGGCGGCATCGTCCTGTTCGCCGCGACCGAGCAGGGGAACATCGCCTTTGTGGGCGACACGCTTTTCCCGGGCAGCCACGGTCGTACCGATCTTTCCGGCGGTGACGAGGCGGCGATTATGCGCTCGCTTTCCAAACTTGCCAAGACGCTTCCGCCCGATACCGTTTGCTTGACGGGCCATGGCGATTCGACCACGATGGCGCGCGAACTTATGCAGAACCCGTTTATGCAGATGTAGGCTCGAAGCCGTCTTTCGAACCACGAAGACCGCTCAATCGTCAAGCTATTTTCCCCAGTGGGTCGATTCTGTGGGGCAAACGGTCAAAATTTGTCCAATCGGATGGTATTCGTGAACAAACGAACGTTTATGCTCGGGTATGTCGTGGTAAAATCTCAGGCGTTATCGGAGCAACCTTACAGGAGGTTTCTTTTATGCTCGTCAACGCAGCAGACATGCTCAAGAAGGCCGAGGCCGGCAAGTACGCTCTCGGTGCCTTCAACACCAACAACCTCGAGTGGACCCTGGCTATTCTCCAGGCCGCCGAGGAGGCCAAGTCTCCGCTGATCCTTCAGTGCACCGCTGGTGCCGCTAAGTGGATGGGCGGTTTCAAGGTCTGCGCCGACATGGTCAAGGCTGCCGTCGAGGCCACGGGCGTTACCGTTCCCGTCGCCCTTCACCTCGATCACGGTTCTTACGAGGACTGCTTCAAGTGCATCGAGGCCGGCTTCACGTCCATCATGTATGACGGCTCTCACGAGGAGACCTTCCAGCTTAACCTCGACCGCACCAAGGAGCTCGTTGAGCTTGCCCACTCCAAGGGCATGTCCATCGAGGCCGAGGTCGGCGGCATCGGCGGCACCGAGGACGGCGTGACCTCCAACGGCGAGCTCGCTGACCCCGCTGAGTGCAAGCAGATTGCTGACCTGGGCGTCGACTTCCTCGCCTGCGGTATCGGCAACATCCACGGCGTGTATCCCGCCGACTGGGCTGGCCTTTCCTTCGAGCGTCTGGGCGAGATCAAGGCCGAGACCGGCGACCTGCCCCTCGTTCTGCACGGTGGCACCGGCATCCCCGAGGATCAGATCAAGAAGGCCATCTCCCTGGGTATCTCCAAGATCAACGTCAACACCGACCTGCAGCTCGTCTTCGCCAAGGGCGTTCGCGAGTACATCGAGGCTGGCAAGGATCAGCAGGGCAAGGGCTTTGACCCCCGCAAGCTCCTCAAGCCTGGTCGCGACAACATCGTTGCCCGCACCAAGGAGCTCATGGAGGAGTTTGGCTCCGTCAACAAGGCGTAAGTAGCGGTTTAACTTTCCCGTCGGAGGCCCCGTTCACCCTACGCTTCTCCCTTGCGCTCACCTGGCTTTGCCAGAAGTCGCGCAATGGGAAAAGCTTCGGGTGAACGGGGCCTCCTTCGTTAACTCGCTACAGGGTTACTGGGCTGAATTCATTTTTTGACTACCGCTCGGCGGTGTTGATGGCTCCCTTGTTGGGGCTTTCTTTTTTATCTCGCTACAATGGGCTTCAAGAGTTCTAATGACTTGGAGTTTGGTATGGCTGTTATTAATGTGCTGCCTTCGGATGGGAAGGTTATTGACGAGGGGCCGGTTGGTTGCTCTGTTGATGTTTGCAATGATGACTTCCGTTTTCTAGATATTGGCTTGCCACCCGAGATCCTGCGTTTAAAGGATGCGGGGTATCTTTCGCAGGCTATTGAGGCTTGCGACCGCCTACTTGCCCAAAATCCCGATCCCTCGCTTGCTGCCTGCGTTCGTGCCGAGCGGTATCGCATGATCGAGACGCCGCTTCATTTTTCGGTGTCGCGCGATCGAGCTATTGCGATGATTCGCGAGGAGTGGCCTGAGTTTACCGAGGAGCAGTTTAACGATCTGATTGACCGTAAGCGTATTGACTGGCGCTTTATCGACGGGGAGCTGTTCGTTCTCGACAACTTCCTCGATTCGCTTCGCGTATATCCCAAAGAGGTTCCCGGCATGCGTCCCGATCCTACGGACGGAATTGCACTGCGCAACGAAATGCTCAAGGAGATGGGGTCGCAAAACGGATTGGCTCGCGTCATTACGCTTAAAGCATCTGTGTCTGTCCCCGGCGCTCTAGAGGGGGAGACCGTTCGCGCTTGGCTTCCCGTTGCCGCCACCTGCCACCAGCAGTCTCGTGTCGAGATTCTCGACATGACGCCGGAGGGTGCTGTTGCTCCCGCGAACGCTTCGGCGCGTACCGCCTCGTGGTCTTCTTCGAGTGAACGCTCATTCTCGGTGACCTATCGTTATCACATCGGTGCTGCTTATTGTGATGTCTACGGTGGCACACTTCCGGTTCATCCGCGTATGGACGCGCCTCTGCCCGAGGATATTTCCGAGGACCGTCCGCACATTGCATTCACGCCGTATCTGCAGCAGCTGACGGCCGGTGTTGTTGACGGACTCGAGGATCCGCTCGATCGCGCTCGTGCTATCTATGATTATCTGACGCAGCATATCGACTATCGCTATCAGCCGCCGTACTTGCTTTTGGGATCTATTGCCGATGACTGCGCGCATTCGCTCCGCGGCGATTGCGGCGTTATGGCGCTCACGTTTATCACCATGTGCCGTATCGCGGGCGTGCCTGCCCGTTGGCAGAGCGGCCTGTACGTTGCGCCCGATTCGGTGGGGTCGCACGACTGGGCAGAGTTCTATACGCCGCAGACCGGTTGGCTCAACGCCGACGTGTCATTTGGATCTTCTGCTCACAGGATGGGGGAGGAGTGGCGCCGCCGTCACTACTTTGGCAATCTCGACCCATGGCGTATGGTGGCCAACAATCGATTCCAGGCAGAGTTTGAGCCCTCTTTCGACGGCATGCGCGAGGACCCTTACGATAACCAGATGGGTGAGGCTTCGGTCGACGGTCGCGGATGCCGTCAGCGCGAGATGCTACGCACGGTCGAACTCATCGAAATGCTCGAAGTTCCATTTTCGGACTAATCGGTAGAAAGCTGTGATAAACTAACTCACGCATTGCGTGCCCGAGTGGCGGAATTGGCAGACGCAGTGGACTCAAAATCCACCGTTGGCAACAACGTGCGAGTTCGAGTCTCGCCTCGGGCACCATACATGCAAGTGAGCGTTCAAGGGGGTCAAGGCCCCCTTTTTCGTGCCGAACTCGCGTGAGCGCGCGGAGCGTTAAGCAAACAGGCCTGTGGCCTGTTTGTAGCGGAGCGTGGCGAGGGCGCCATGCGCCCGAAGCCCGGGGCTTCGCGAAGCGAAGTCCCTTCGAGTCTCGCCTCGGGCACCATACATGCACCTGCGCTTCAAGGGGGTTGCGGCCCCCTTTTTCGTGTACGTAATGTGATAACGCGCTGTACGTGTTATTATTCTCAAGGCGTTGTTTCCGCAATGCCCTAAAGAGGAACCCGAGGGTTCCCACCTTTTGGCGCCAATGAGCAGCTGACTGGTCATACAACTTAGATTACCTTCCTCAAATCGAGGAAGTCTATGTGTACGACCTGGTTGCTGAGGAGCGCCGGGTTATTTTTTTTATGAATGGAGGTAGGGAAAATAGCTAAGTCTGATGACACCCGCATCAACGACGAGATCACTGCATCTTCGTGCCGTTTGATTGGCGTCGATGGCTCTCAGCTCGGCCTGTTCGCCATCCGCGATGCCCAGCGCGTCGCCGACGATCAGGGTCTCGACCTGGTCGAGATCGCTCCCAACGCGGAGCCGCCGGTCTGCAAGGTCATGGACTACGGTAAGTTCAAGTACCAGCAGGCCATGAAGGCCAAGGCTGCTCGTAAGAACCAGTCCAAGGTCGAGGTCAAGGAAATGAAGTTCCGACCCAAGATCGACGTTGGCGACTACGAGACCAAGAAGGGCCACGTTCTGCGTTTCCTCAAGAAGGGCGCGCGCGTTAAGATCACCATCATGTTCCGCGGCCGTGAGATGGCTCACCCGGAGCAGGGCCTTAACGTTCTCGAGCGTCTCGCCGAGGATCTCAAGCCTTACGCTACGGTCGAGTCCAAGCCTAAGATGGAAGGCCGTAACATGCTTATGCTGCTCGCGCCGATTAAGGGCGCCTTCGATGAGGATAAAGCGGCAAGCGATACCAAGTAACTAGTGTTCTGTAACCGATTAAGGAGTATTTCATGCCTAAGATGAAGTCCCACAGCGGCACCAAGAAGCGTTTCCGCAAGACTGGTACCGGCAAGCTTATGCGCGCCAAGGCTTTCAAGAGCCACATCCTGAGCAAGAAGTCCACCAAGCGCAAGCGTGGCTTCCGTCAGGAGACCGAGATCGCCGCTGCCGACCGCAAGGTCATCAAGTCGCGTCTCGCCTAAGTTCGTTTTTTCGTTTTACCGTCTAGGAGTTGATAGAACATGGCACGTATTAAGCGCGCTGTTGCCGCCAAGAAGAAGCGCCGTACCGTTATGCACCGTGCGAAGGGTTACTACGGTGCCGCTTCGCGTACTTACAAGCATGCTAAAGAGCAGGTCCAGCACTCCCTGCAGTATCAGTATCGTGATCGCCGCAACAAGAAGCGCGAGATCCGTTCTCTCTGGATCACTCGTATCAACGCTGCTGCTCGTCTGAACGACATCTCTTACTCTCAGTTCATGCACGGCCTGAAGGTTGCCGGCATCGAGCTCGACCGCAAGGTCCTGGCTCAGATGGCTTACGAGGACATCGAGTCCTTCAACGAGCTGGCTACCATTGCCAAGAAGGCTCTCGAGGCCTAATAGATTCTCTTGAATCGCTAGGGGAGTGTCGCGTTGTGCGCGGCGCTCCCCTTTTTTATCGAAAGCGCTGGTTTACATTGCTAAAAGCGCGGGTAGATAGACACTTACAGGTGACCGATCTTTATATATCTCTTAACCGAAGGGTCATCATCTGATACGTGCAGTATTTCTGCACCAGCCTTTCTATGACTTATATAGGAAGCGATGTATTGTGTAGGACTTGTGAAGAGTGGAATTCCCGCCCGCGGGGCCCCTCCGGTCTGGCAATATATCTCCTTGCCGCGCGGCCCGGTCGGACCGGATCAGCCGCGGGGCGTGC
>CABQZS010000017.1 GCA_902468695.1 uncultured Collinsella sp. | reverse complement strand
CTTCCTCCGTGCCTGCGCACGTCGACATGATGGGTCTCATCGGCATGGGCAACAACCCCATGGTCGGTGCCACCGTCGCCTGCGCTGTCGCCGTCGAGGAGGCCCTCAAGGCCTAATCGCGCCCGCGCGATGCTCATATAGTTGAGCTTTGGAGCCGCTACCCACCCGGGTAGCGGCTCTTTTTGTTTGCGCTGGCGCAGGGTAGCTAATGCCGATATATCAGTTGGGGCGAAATACAAGATGTGATGAGATGGAGCGTCAGAGCGTCCATGACGCCCATCTGCCATATTTACCCTTTACCGATTTGCCGAGTCTTTGCGGCCCCATTGCCGATCACCCGTGCGACAATGCTCCGGACGAGAAAGGAATCCGATGGAATCGACTGATGTACTGGTAATTGGATCTGGCATTGCGGGCCTTTGCGCCGCCATCGAAGCGGCACGCACGGGCGCAACCGTCACCGTGGCAAGCGCCGGCAAGACTATGAGTGGATCGAGCTTCTTCCCCGGAACCTGGGGCCTGGGGCTTATCGGACCCGTTAACGAAGACGATGAACAAGACCTCATCGACACTATTCAGACCGTTGGTGGCGGCGTCGCCGACCCCGAGCTTGTCCAGACGTTTGTCCACGGCATTCCCCATGCAATTGAATGGCTCGAGCAAGACCTGGGCGTTGAGCTTCAGCGTCCGCAAAGCGCCGAGAGTGCTCAGCAAAAGCAGTTTATCCCCTGCTTTGACCACAAGACGCGCATGTGGCGCGGCCTCACCCGCAAGCCCCTTGAGGACGCTCTGACGACCTGGATCGAGTCGCTCGGCATTCGCCTGCTCCCCCGCCATGAGCTTATTGACCTTGTTGAGGACACGAACGGCAGAATAACCGGAACCGTACTCTACGACCTCACCGAAAATCGAATCGTGCCCTTTGCTGCCAAGGCCACGATCATCGCAGCCGGTGGCACAGGCGGCCTGTTCGAGCGCAGCCTTACGTCGGCTGATGTGCTCAGCTCCTCGCAGGCCATCGCGCTGGCGCACGGCGCAACACTTACTAATATAGAGTTCATGCAGATGATGCCCGGCTTCATCGAGCCCAAGCGCAACCTGGTCTTCAACGAGAAAACCTGGCGCTACGTACATGTAGACCAGCCGGTAGATATTGCCGACGACAAGCTGGACGACCTGCTCGAGCAGCGCTCTGGATATGGTCCCTTCACGTCACGCTTGGCCTCCCGCGCTATCGATCTCGTCATCGATCAGGCAGGTGTCGAAGGCCTGGCACTCCACTACGACTTCCCCCGCGAGGATGTCCCAGAGTTTGTGCAGACCTTTGCCACCTGGCTGCAAGACGAGCACGGCATCGCCCCGACTGACGAGATGCGCGTGGCGATGTACGCCCACGCCGCCAACGGCGGTATCAAAATCGACAAGACCGCGTATACGGGCGTTGAGGGCCTCTACGCTTGCGGCGAGGCGACAGGCGGCATGCACGGCGCCGACCGCATTGGTGGCTTGTCAAGCGCCAACGGCATAGTGTTTGGGCGCATCGCGGGCGCATCGGCAGCCCAAGCAGCACAGAATACACCTGAGGAGGCCCCGAAGGCGGATATCGCCCTCCCCCAGTACGGCATTGCCACAACAGTCGCCGAACGCCTGACACGCAGCCTTAAGCACACGATGAGTACCCATTGTATGATCAACCGCACCGAAGGGGGCCTATCCAAGGCACTACACGATCTTGAGGGCTTGAAGACGGAGGCAACGACCTTGAGCACACAGAAAGCTCAGGACAGCGAAATCGCAGCCCTCGCCCGCCTGCAATCGCAGATTCAACTAGCACAGGAAATGGTCAAAGCCATGCGCAAGCGAACCGAAAGCCTCGGATCGCACTATCGAACGGACTAAACTGGACACCCATCTAAAGCAGAACACAACTAATCGATTTCTATGGGCCCCGTGAGCTCGAGGTGGCACGGGGCCTATTCGTGTCCACACGGCAGCGTATCCTAATTCTGAATACAGAGCGGGCAAAGCCCGCACAGACAATAGACCAGCGAGGAGGAGATATGGACAGTAGTGATATCGAGAAGTGGCGTGTCAAACTTGATAGCTACGCCAATGTGGAAGACGGCGTTGAGTATTGGCTCGCACGCGATTTAATGGAACCCATGGGGGTACACTCGATGGGAGAACTTCGCCGAAGTTGTTAAGAGGGCAAAAGTCTCGTACGAAACAAACAAAACTCCAGTTGATTCCCATTTTCGTGATACCACGAAAATGGTAACTGCCGGTGTCGCCGCTCGCGCGGTTAAAGACTACAAACTTACGCGCTATGCATGCTATTTAATCGCACAGAACGGAGATTCAAACAAGCCAGAGATTGCGCTCGCCCAGGCATACTTTGCCGTGCAGACGCGCCGCCAAGAGCTCATAGAGCAGCGCTTCGCAGAGATTCAGCGCTTGCAGGCGCGCCACTCGCTATCCGATTCAGAGAAACAGCTCTCGGGTATTGCGTTCAAACGCGGCGTGGACTCCAAAGGATTCGCGATCATCAAGTCGAAGGGCGATGAGGCGTTATTTGGCGGAAGAAGCACGGCGGAAATGAAGCAGCAGCTCGGCGTACCCAAGAGCGCGGCATTGGCGGACAGGTTAGCCGATGTCCTCATCAAAGCAAAGGACCTTACGAACTCGATGACGGCCTTCAATGCCGAGGAACACGACCTGTACGGCCTGGACCAGATCAAGCAAGAGCACGTCGAGAACAACACAAGCGTGCGTGGCAGCCTCATCGACCGCGGAATTGTCCCCGAGAACCTACCGCCTGCCGAGGATACAAAAAAGCTCGAGCGTCGCGTGAAGGCAGACGAGAAGAAACTCAAGGAGGGTACTGACGGTTTTACCGATCCCCAGGGTAAGCTCGATCTGTGAAAGCGGCTGTGCCCTTTCGGGTTCGACCCCATGCGAGGTTAACAAAAAAGCGACCAGCTTAAGCCAGTCGCTTTAACATGCTTTGGTGGGCCGTCAGGGGGTCAGCCTGCTGCGCAGGCGGCCGCTGCGGCGCCAAGGCGCCTTGCGCGCTGCGCTGGCAAACGCTTACGCGTTTTCTCAGCTCCGCGCCCTTTCGGGTCCGACCCCATGCGAGGTCAACAAAAAAGCGACCGGCCGAAGCCAGTCGCTTTAACATACTTTGGTGGGCCGTCAGGGGGTCGAACCCTGGACCTTGGGATTAAGAGTCCCCTGCTCTACCAACTGAGCTAACGACCCGATATCAACACGAAGCAAGAACTGGGGTGGGTAAAGGGACTCGAACCCTCGACCTACGGGACCACAACCCGTCGCTCTAGCCAACTGAGCTACACCCACCGTGTCCTGTGCGCTTCGCGCTCGACTATTATTGCAAGGAACGCCACGCGATGCAAGCCCCAATTTTCAAGAATTTTGAAAAGAGTTTTTCGAGACCATTTCGAGCAAATCCCACCGGTTTCATAGGAGTAAACTTGCCCCACTGCAAATCCTCGAAAGGACCGTCATGAAAGAACTCTCCAACCGCACGGCAAGATTTACCGATTCGGTCATCCGCCGCATGACACGCATCTCCAATAAGTACGGCGCTGTCAATCTCTCGCAGGGCTTCCCCGACTTCGATCCCCCGGCGCAGCTGCTCGATAGCCTCAGCGCCATCGCCAGCGACCCCAAGCCGCTCTATCACCAGTACTCCATCACCTGGGGCTCCCAGGCCATGCGCGAGGCGCTCGCCGCCAAACAGGAGCACTTTATGGGCATGCCGGTGAACCCCAACGAGAATATCGTAGTCACCTGCGGCTCCACCGAGGCCATGATGGCCGCCATGATGACGGTCACGAACCCCGGCGACAAGGTCGTCATCTTCTCGCCGTTCTATGAGAACTACGGCGCCGACACGATCCTTTCGGGTGCCGAGCCCATCTACGTGCCGCTCAACCCGCCTGCGTTCGACTTTGACCGTGAGGTGCTTGAGGCGGCCTTCCGCGACAACGATCCCAAGGCGATCGTCCTGTGCAACCCGTCCAACCCCTGTGGCAAGGTCTTTACGCGCGAGGAGCTCACCTTTATCGCCGACCTCTGCAAAAAGTACGACGCCTACTGCATCACCGACGAGGTATACGAGCACATCGTCTACGCGCCCCACGAGCACGTCTATATGGCCACGCTGCCCGGCATGTTCGAACGAACCATCAGTTGCAGCTCGCTGTCCAAGACGTACTCCATCACCGGCTGGCGCCTGGGGTACACCATCGCCCCTGCCGAAATCACCGAGCGTATCAAGAAGGTCCACGACTTTCTCACCGTGGGTGCCGCCGCTCCCCTGCAGGAAGCCGTTGTCACCGCCCTCAACTTCGACGACAGCTATTACGATGAGGTCCTCGACCTCTACACCGCCAAACGCGACTTGTTCTGCCAGGGGCTCGATAGCATCGGTCTTGAGCATAACGTGCCGCAGGGCGCCTACTACGTCATGATGGACATCTCTGAGTTTGGCTATGACAGCGACCTCGAATTCTGCGAGGACCTCGCATCCAAGGTGGGCGTGGGCGCCGTGCCCGGCTCGAGCTTCTTCCGCGAGCCCGTCAACCATCTGATTCGTTTCCACTTTGCCAAGCGGGATGAGACGCTTAACGCGGCACTGGAGAACCTCAAGTCGCTACGTGATAAAATCAAGCCGCGCGGGTAAGGACGGCCCGGCAACTAAAGCAACCAAAGAAGCCTCGCACCGCCCGCCACGTTGCGAGGCTTCTTTTTATAGCGCTTTCTTAAATGGTTTAGAGCTCTATACTTTAGTCATGGAGCAACTCGTCCCAGAGAGAGGAATATTATGGCAGAGCAGCAGCTTATCGGAGCGCTCGAGGCCGGCGGCACCAAGATGGTCTGCGCCACGGGCTATGCAGACGGCACGGTCCTGGAGCGTGAGCAGATCGCGACCACGACCCCGCAGGAGACCGTCGAGGCCGTCAACGCGTGGTTTGCCGACAAGGGCATCGCCGCGCTGGGCATCGGCGCCTTTGGCCCCACCGCAGTCAATCCCGCCTCACCCCAATACGGCAAGATCCTGGAGACGCCCAAGACGGCATGGCGCTACTTTGATCTGCTGGGCACTATCCAAAACGAGCTCAATATCCCCTGCGGCTACGACACCGACGTCAACGTTGCCTGCTTGGGCGAGGTCACCTTTGGTTGCGCCCAGGGCCTCACGGACGTGGTCTACCTGACCATCGGCACCGGTGTGGGCGCCGGCGTGCTCTCGGGCGGTAAGCTCGTACACGGCATGATGCATCCCGAGGCCGGCCACATCCTGGTCACGCGCGACCCGCGCGACACCATCGGCGAGCATAGCGCTTGCCCCTTCCATGACAACTGCCTCGAGGGCCTCATCGCCGGCCCCGGCGTTAAAAAGCGCTGGGATGGCAAGAGCGCCGGAGACATGGCCGATGACCCAGAGGCCATGGACCTGCTCGCAGGCTATCTAGCACAGGCGCTCATGACCTACACGCTGTGCTACGCGCCGCAAAAGATCATCATCGGCGGCGGTGTGGCCGACCACACCCCCATCGTGCCGCTCGCACGCAAAAAGTGTGCCGAGATGCTCAACGGCTATATCGTCACGCCCGAGGTCAACGACATCGATAACTACATCGTCAACAACAGCCTCGAGGGCAAGCAGGGCATTATGGGCTGCCTGGCCCTGGGCGCACAGGCGCTTCAGTAGCAGACGCACCCACAGGGCGTGGCGCGCTCGGCAAATCCGACCTACGGAACGACGCCACCACGCCCCATATAAGCCCTCAAATAAAAAAGGCCGCCTAGGACCAAACAATACGTCCTAGGCGGCTTTTTTGGAGTACATCAGCGACCGTAAGAGATATCGGAGCACAACGCCCGTTGCCGCTCCACAACAGTCGATCATCACATCGGTGATCATGCCGGCGCGTCCCGGCACAAAGAGCTGAATCGTCTCGTCGATCGAGGGAATCAGCAGCAGGAACACCGCCGTGGGCAGCAGCACGTCAAAGGTGCGCCGGCCCTCAAGATCAAAGGCGTGCGTTGCCAGGATGCCGAGCACCATATACTCGGTAAAATGCGCGCACTTGCGAACAACAAAGTTGGTCACCCATTCATATGGAAGTCCCACGCCGTGCAGGAAACCGCGGATAGTTTCCATGACCGTTAGGCTCAGCGAGCCCGACCCCGAGCCGGGAACCAGCGAATTGCCCCAGATCAAGAGCGCCATCAGGCAGGTCACGACCGCCCATTTTCGATTGATCTTAACCATGCAGAAGTTATGCCTCCGCGCGGAGCGGCGCGAAGCTGGCGGTACCGCCCTCGATAACGCTCAGATAGGCACGGCCCGTACGCTTGGCGGTAGAGGACTGCAGGCGCTCGATCTCTTCCTCGAGGATCTGATTGACGCGCTCGTGACGACGATTTTCCATAATGCCGGCGGCAATAGCCTCGGCCCGCTCGATGCTCTCGCGTGAGATACGGGCGGTATCCTCGGGGAACACAGCGCTGTGACGGCCGACATAGGCGGGGGCAGCAGGCTGAGGGGCAGCGACGGGAGCGGGGGCTGCAACAGGAGCGGGCTCGTCAATCTCATCCAGAATCGCGGCGGCGGCGGCCCACATGTCCTCGTGGCCCGAGTAATCGGCCATGGGGACATCAACCTCGAGCGAGGCGTCCGGAAGGTCGCCGGTGTCGATGCGATCTTGGGCTTCAATCGATGCGGTGATGGCTGCAGGCTCATCGAGGTCATCGAGATCGATGTCCGCGGCACCGGAGATGATAGGCATGCTGGCGAGGTTTGCGTTGTACGGCGCAGCCTCGGCCGCCTGCTGCTGGGCAGGAGCGCCCCACAGCGAGCTTTCGGCGGCACGGCGGGCGGCAACGGCCTCCTCG